>NZ_JBFNEH010000029.1:0-49016 GCF_040797425.1 Symbiobacterium sp.
TGGCCCGGCAGGGACACGTGGATGGGATCGTGACCGGCGCCGTAGATGACGGCGAGGGGCTGTCCGGCAGGGTTCGGGCCGATCTCCCAGTTTGCACCGTCATCCGAGATGGCCAGGGCGTCGGGGCCGCTGGCGAAGAACAGGCCGTTGCCGTAGCTAATCCACTTCAGACTTGGCTGCCCATCCAACACCTGTAGCGTCCAGTCCTTCCCGTCTGTGGAGGTCAGGACCACGGTCTGGCGGAGGGGGTCGGTCTCGCCCACAGCGACAAAGAGGCCGTCTCCGTATGCCAGGTCATAGATCCAGATCGGCTGGTCGGGCTGGAACGCCACGGTCCACTCGACCCCGTCGGGCGAGGTGAGGATCCGGCCGCCAGACCATTCGGCCCCGACGAAGAGGCCCTGGCCGAAGACCACCTGCTGGAACCAGGTCGTCTGGGGGGTGCGGGTCCATTCCTCCAGGTCGGTGGAGGTCAGCGTGTCGAAGGAGCTGACGAAGGTGAGGAGGTACCGCCCGTTCCCGTAGGCGAATCGGTCGAGGCCGGCCACAGTGTAGTAGTGGGAGCGGAGTTCCCACGAGAGACCGTCAGCAGACGTCAGGATCGTATCGCAGCGCACAGTGCAACCGAGGGCAACGAATTCGTTGCCCGTGTAGTAGATGTGAACGGACCCAAAATATTCGTTGAGGTCCAAAGGCACGTCGGTCCACGTCACGCCGTCGGTGGAGGTGCGCAGGGTGTCGCCGGCCATCATCACAAAGCGTCCCGCTCCGTACGCAATATTGCTGACCATCGGCTTGTCCAGCGGCAATGCCGGCGTCCGCCACTCGAACGTCGCCGCCTGCGCACGGGCAGCGGTCAGCGCCACCAGGGCCAGCACGGCGGCGAGTACTCTCCGGAATCGGCGCATGCGCCTCACCTCCCTTAATATTCGCTGTTCAATGGGACGGAGGAGTGAAAGCGTTAGTTTCCAAGAATTACGAGGGAGAGGTGCGGAAACCCGCCGGCGCCTTTGGGACCGGCCTCACCGCGCTCGACCCGGAATCAGGCGGTCCGGCGCAGTCCCCGCCCGGCCCCGTGTGGGTGAACGCCGGACGGTCTTGGGGGCGCGAGGGCAACGGTACGCGCCGGCCAGCTTCGCCGGACGCGGCTGAGCTGCACTGGTGCAGCTGGGCAGATGAGAAGAGGCAAGGGAGCTTCCGGCCTGACGCGGAGGCAACCGGGATGCCCCGGGGCACATGGCTGAGTGCCGCGCGTCGTAGCCTCCCATCATGAGGGGGAACCGGAACCCGCGGGGCGGGCGATCAGGGCACCCGCACGAATCACGGGAAGAAAGGAAGATGCATCATGGAGCAGACCTTTGCAGGCAAGGTCGTGGCCGTAACCGGCGCCGCCCGGGGCATCGGACGGGCCATCGCCCTGGCTTTTGCGGCCCGGGGCGCCCGGGTGCTGGGGATAGACGTGGACCCGCTTCCGGTGGATGGGGTCGAGATGTACCGCTGCGACGTCGCGGACGAGGCGCAGGTGAAAGAGTTCCTGGCCCGCGTGGGCCCTGTGCTGCACGTGCTGGTGAACAACGCCGGCATCTCCGAGTTCGGCCCCCTGGAGTCGACCCCGGTAGCCCACTTCGACCGGGTCATCGCCATCAACCTACGGGGGACCTATCTCATGTCCCGGTTTGCGGCGCCCCTCCTGCGGGCGGCCGGCCAGGCGGCCATCGTCAACATCGCCTCCACCCGGGCCCTCATGTCGGAACCCAACACCGAAGCCTATGCGGCCAGCAAGGGCGGCATCCTGGCCCTCACCCACGCCCTGGCCATGACGCTGGGGCCGGCGGTGCGGGTGAACGCCATCCTGCCTGGCTGGATCGACGTCCGGAACGAAGAACTGCGGCCCGAGGACCACGCTCAGCACCCGGTGGGCCGGGTGGGCCGGCCCGAGGACATCGCCGCGGCCGCCGTCTTCCTGGCCGATCCGGCGCAGTCCGGGTTCATCACCGGCCAGCAGCTGGTGGTGGACGGGGGGATGACCCGGAAGATGATCTACATCGAGTAGCGGCAGTGGTGGTGGGGACGCCTTCGGCGGACGGCGGGGGCGCCACCGGCGGCAGGTAACGGCCGGCGGCCCCCGTGCCCAATCCCCCGGTTCACGTTAGCGGGGGACGCGCGCATCCGAGCGGGGAGAACAAGTTTTCCGGCGAAGCGAGCTGGAGTTCGGCAGTCTCTGGCGAATTCATCCAGCGCAACCAGATGATGATGGGATCGGATGTACGACCGCTCTGACCAGTCCCATGTGCGGAAGGAGTGTCCCCCATGACCTTGCACCGGTGCCAGTGGGCCAGCACCCCGCTTCTCGCCGCTTACCACGATACCGAGTGGGGCGTGCCCGTCCACGATGACCGCACCCTGTTCGAGTTCCTCGTGCTGGAATGCGCCCAGGCCGGCCTGAGCTGGACCACGATTCTGCAACGACGGGAGGCCTACCGCCGGGCCTTCGCCGACTTCGACCCTGCCGCGGTGGCCCGCTTCGGACCGGCGGAGATCGAGGCACTGCTGGGCGACGCCACGATCATCCGCAACCGACGCAAGATCGAGGCGGCGGTTCAGAATGCCCGCGCCTTCGTCGGGATCCAGGAGGAGTTCGGCAGCTTCGCCCGGTACGTGTGGCGTTTTGTGGGCGGTGCGCCGCGCATCCACCACTGGCGCTCGCCGGAAGAAGTGCCCTCCAGCAGCCCCGAGTCCACCGCGCTGAGCCGAGACCTGAAGCAGCGGGGGTTCACCTTCGTCGGACCCACCATCTGCTACGCGTACATGCAGGCCACGGGCATGGTGAACGACCACCTGGTAGACTGCTTCCGTCACGCGGAGCTGGCCGCTGCGGCCGCCGGGACGACCGTCACCGTGTGATGGCCCTTCCCGGGTCGCGGCTCTCTGGCCCCGCTTCACCGGCGCCCGCAACGGGCGGCCAGAGCACGCCCCCCTGGTCTCGGGGGCACCAGGGGGGGTCGCGCTGAACCCAGGCACAGGCCGAAGCGCTCACAACTCGGGTAACGCGGACTGCGATGTTCCGCAGCTACACGTTTCGCCGTCCAAGTGAGCGAAGCGGATAGCGACATCTGCGCATCTCGTGAGACGAGCATGAACAACCTGAGGGGTGGGAGGATCTCCGGCAACGTCTTCTTCGCCAGGTCCGCGCTGATGCTGTTGCCTGCCATGTTGGGCATTCTCGTTCCGATAGCGGTCTGTGCCTGGTCGCTGTGGCTGGCCACACGGGCCGTACGGGCCCTGGAGTCCATCGCCGAGTCGCTCCGGCAGAACCGGCAGTAATTCCGGTCGTTTTCATGTCGTCGGGGCCGACACTTTTTCGTCGGTGGGAAAGTCAAACCTGATGTACAGGGGACCGTCCCAGTACGTGCGCCATCGGTGCCGCTCCGCCGAAGGCCGCCTACCCTCCGGGGAACGAACCCGGTTCCAAGTCCAGTTGAGGCCGCGCGTTACCGCCGGTGCGTTGCCGTGCGTCACCGCCGATTCGCAGCACGAACCCCCTGGCTGCAAACCCGCCAGGGGGTTCGCACCGGCACACTGCACTCCGGCCGCCGGAGGACGCCGCTCCTCCCTGACTGGCGCAGGGGGTCAGGGCTTTGCGGACGGGATGAGCGTCCCCTTGGGACCGATGACGCACTGCAGCTCCTTCAGCCGCCGGCTCAGGATGCCGCCCAGGCGGCCCGACTCTGCAGCGGTCAGTTCGGCCCACCCGGCCCGGGCGATCTTCTCGCTCAGCCCCAGTTCCTGCGCGATCTCCAGCTTCAGACGGTCCAGCGGCGTGAGTTCCTTGGGCTGCTTCTGCCGGGTCTTGCCTGCTGTGCCCTTGACCTTCTTCGGCATCACACCAACCTCCCCACCCTAGCTTGAACCCGGAAGCCATTCCATAACCCTTCCGGAAGGAATCGCCGCCGTGGAACCCGAATATGCAGACGTGCATATACCACATTGCATACACTCTTCCGAACATTGGGGGCGCAGTGACGCAATGACCATACAGGTACTCGGCTTTCCCACCACGCTTGGGCTCCCGCGGAGCGCCACGCGGCACGGGCCCGAAGCGCTGCGGGCGTCGGGTCTGCTGAGCGCGCTTCGACGCTTCGACGCCGAGGTCGTCGACCACGGAGACTTGTCGCTGCAGCCCGGCCTCACCTCTGACCCGGTTCCGGTCCGCGTGGCCAAGGTCGTCGAGGCGGCCCGTCTGCAGCGCGACCACTGGCTTCGCACCGCCCGGCCTGGCGACCTGCTCCTGACCATCGGCGGCGACCATTCCACCTCGCTGGGCACCATCATGGCCCTGGCCGCGCTGGGCCACGATTTCGACGTGGTCTGGGTCGACGCCCACGGCGATTTCAACATCATCGAAACCTCGCCCACGGGGAATCCTCATGGCATGGTGCTCTCCCTTGCGACCGGGCTTCTCCCGAACTTCCTGGCGCGGGTGGTGGGCCCGGACCGGTTGCACCTGTGGGGCATCCGTGACCTCGATCCGGGCGAGCGCCGGTTGCTGGCCGAGCAGCGGGTGGAGGTGTTCTCCCCCGACGAAGTCAGGGCCCAGCGAGACAGGCTTCTCGCCCGGCTGCGGCCCAACATCTTCCTCTCGTTCGACATCGACTCCGTGGATCCCGGCGAGGCCCCCGGCACGATGACTCCCGTGCCCGGCGGCTTCACCACGGCCGAGGCCGTGGACCTGGTGCGCGCCATCGTGCGCGGGCGGAATCTGGTCGCCATGGACCTGGTGGAGTTCCACCCGGACCGGGACTCAGACGGCCGCACCGAACGCCTCGCCCACGCGGTGCTGCAGGCCGCCCTCACCGAGTGGTGCAACCAGCGTTGCAGCCGTACGGCCGCGTTGCGGCGTTAGGCACCCTGCATGGAGAAAGGACAAGGACGGATGGAGATCTTCGCAGCAGTGGCCCCGCTCGTCCTCACCCTCGAGGCCTACCAGATGACCACCGGGGAAGACGACCCGGAAGAGCTGGCCCGGATGCAGGAAGAAGACCGCGCCCGGGCCGAGGAGATTGATGAGGCCCTGAACACCCTGTACTTCCTGGAAACCCACCTGGCGGAGCCGCGGGCCGAGGAAGGCCTCTCCGCGACCGTGGGGACCATGGACGAACTGGAGGCCCTGCGTGCGCTGGCTGCGGCGCAGCACGGCTACACCGTGGCCGATTACCAGGAGGGGCGGGTGAAGGCCGGGCTGCAGTTCAACCACCTGATCAACCACGCCGGGGATTCGGGCCTGTACGTGCCGTATGACTTCCCCCAGGCGTTTGTGCTGGGGGATCTCTCGCTGGGATCGGCCGTGGCCTTGCTGGCCGAGCTGAACGCACTGGAGCCGCTGCTGGCCGAACGCTTCCCCGAGGCGATGGCCCGGGCGCGGGCAGTGCCGGCGGACGAGGCCCCCGCCGGCGTCGGCGGACCGGTGGGCGTGTGGGATGCGCTCACCCGCCTCTGCCGCTCGGCCATCGCCCTCGACCTGCCGGTCCAGCTGGGCTGAATCTCCGGGCACAGACACGACACAAGGCCCGGCCACCTTGGGCCGGGCTCTCTTCGGCGGGCTGGTCGCGCATCCGGAGGAAGCGGTCTGGCCGACCTCGCGCTGGAAAGGCCGGGCCGGGAAGCGGCCGGGCTCTGTTCAGAAGCGGTCTGGCAGGCCCTGTTCCGCCAGCTCGGCGGCCGAGAGGATTCCCTCGGCCTGCGCATCCCACGCGATGCGGTTGTACTCCGACTGCAAACGAACGAGATCCTGGCTGTAGTTCAGCGACTCGGGCTCGACGGCCGCGGCCAGGGCATCCGGCAGGTGCTCCTGGCGCTGTGTGGTCCGCTGAATCCGGTCGTACAGGAACTTGAGTTGTCTCAGTGCGGCGTCCCGTTCCACGGGGTGCATCCTCCTTTCTCCTGGCCGGTCTGCTCCCCCTGGGTGCGGGGGACCTGCCCCGGGCCAGACCGGCCCCCGCAAGTAGTCTGCCCCACGCCGGCGACTATGGCGCAACGATCCCAGCCATGCCTCCGTCTGCTCTACTCATGATCTATTGCCTGCCAGGCCCGTTCAGACCAATGGGTTCGAGCGGTCACGAACCTGCCTAACCGGGGCAGCATCCGGACCGCTCCCGTTGCCGGCGAGTTGCCTGGCGCACGAGCCCTCACACCCTTCACATGCAAGTGGGCTGCCGGTGCCGTGATAAGCACCCGCAGCCCACAAACGTCCTCGGCGTGTGCGCCAATCCCGATCAGGGGTAGCAGAGGAAACCGTCTTCGGGCGCCCCGTCGCTGCACGGCGAGGCAACCCCCTCCACCCACTGCGGGAAACCCCGGTCGTCCGTGCGGGCGACCCGCGTCTCCCAGTGGCGGATGCCGTCCTTCCCCACCGTCACCGTCAGGACCCAGCTGGTACGGGCCGCCTCCTGCAGCTCCGGTCCCACGTCCACGAAGTCGTCGAAGACGAAGTTGCCGAGGCTGTAGGCGATGAGCCGGCCGTTGTACAGCTCGACGGGCTGGGTGACGTGCGGATGGTTGCCCACCACCAGGTCGGCCCCCGCGTCGATGGCCACCCGGGCAATCTCCGCCTGGTCCTCCGCGTGCCAGGGCATGTAGTCGTAGCCCCAGTGCGGGTAGACCACCACGATGTCGGCCTGCGCCCGGGCCGCCTGCACGTCGGCCGCCAGCTGGTCCAGCTCAATCCAGGCCAGCCCCGGCGTATCCGGCCCGGCCTCGTAGCTGCGCAGCTCCACGTTGTTGTAGCCGAGGATGGCCACCTTCAGGCCGTTTCGCTCCAGGATGAGGGGCTGGTGCGCCTCGGCGAAGTTCATGCCGCCGCCGAAGTAGGGCAGGCCGCCCTCCTTCAGGATCTGCAGCTGCTCCGCGAAGGCCTCCTTGCCATAGTCGCCGGAGTGGTTGTTGGCCACCGAGACCGCGTCGAAGTACCGGGCCAGCACCGGCACGACGCGCGGGTGGCAGCGGAAGTTCCACCACTTGGGGACGGGCTCGCCCACCGTGGCCACCACGCACTCCAGGTTGCCGATGGTGAGGTCCGCGGCGGTGAGCGCGTCCGCCACGCCGGCGAAGGGATCCTCGCCACTGGCCAGGTACTCGCCCGGGATCCGGGTGAGCATGATGTCGCCCGTGAAGGCGATGGTCACCTGGCGCGGATCGGCCGGCTCCGTGCGCGGTGCAACGTCGGCGCCCGCACCGTGCTTCCCGCTCGACGCCGCGCCGTCACCTCCACCCGCGCTCGTGCCATTTCCCGCGCCGGCCTCCGCACTGCCCTCGCCTACGGCCCCGGGGTTGGCTGCGTCGCCCGTTCCGGACCCCACCCCAGAGTCAGACGGGGCGGTCCCATTCCCGTTCTCGTCTCCGGACCCGGTCGCGGACCCCGATTCGCCGCCAGGCGTCACGGCGTCCGTACCCGGGGACGGCTCGCCCCGGGCCTCGATACCCGGACCCGGCGCCGCCGCAGGCGCGGCCCAGAGGGCGCTGCAGCCCACCAGCGCCGCCAGCATGACCAGAAGCAGCGGTCGTACAATAGAGCGCTTCACACCAGGTCGTGTCACAAGCATATCTCCTTAAGTAAAGGCCCACTCCATTCGGCCCGTCGAGTTTTTCACGCAGTGACCCCTGACCAGATTCGGCGGCCGGTGATGCTCTCCCTTCCCCAGTCCCCTGCCATCGCCTGGACAGGCCACCGCTAGACGGTAGTCACCCTTCTGTGATACGATACTGACCAATGGTGCATGAGGGAATAATATCTCAGTATAGACATGAAAGGGGAGCAGCCCGTGGCTTGGATGACCATCCTGGGCCTGGACTGGAAGGGCGGGCGGTTCGCCCACGCCTTCGATATTGTAGACGTGCCGCAGAAGCCGGGCGTTTTCAAGCTGCACGCCCGGCGGGAAAGCGGCGAGTGGGAGGTCTTCTACGTGGGCCAGGCCAGCAACCTCTACAACACGCTGCTGGCCTACCTGGGCACCATCATCGAGGGCGATGCAGAGGCCGCCGGCATCAACCCGTGCGCCAAGGCGCGCATCGCCACGTCCGAAACGGCCTATTCCTACGCGGTGGTGACCGATGAGACCGAACGGCTGGGATGCCTTCGGAGCCTCTACGAGTACTACCGGCCAGCGTGCAACTCCCCGGACCAGGTGCCGGCGGTGAAGGGCGTCGCCTGCAACCCGAACTAGGCCGCTTCCGCCGCAATATAGGATCGAGCCACCCCCACCTGCGGGGTGGCTCGTTCGTTTGGGAAGCCACCTGTTCCCGCCGGCGATGGCTCATCCGCCTGGGAGCCGTCCATTCCGATCCGCAAGGACGGAGCCGTCGTAAGGTGAGCCGTCGAGCCCCACCGGCTCGGTGCCGAACCCACCGGGCGGTGCCCGTCAGCGCTGCTCCCATCCCGGGGGCTGGCTCCGCAGCCACTCCTCGTACCGGCGCAGCAACCGGCGGCGCTCCCGCCAGTCCGGGCAGGCCCGCTCCACCAGGGCCCAGAAGCGCGGGCTGTGGTTCATTTGGCCCAGGTGGGCGATCTCATGCACCAGGACGTACTCGAGCAGTTCGTGGGGGCCGCCCCGCAGGCGGTGGCTGATCTGAATGTTGCGGGTGCGCCCGCTGCAGGAGCCCCAGCGCGACTCCTGGTGCCGAAAGCGCACCTGGCCCATGCGGAAGCCGTAGTAGCGTGCGTTGATCTCCCTGGCCCAGGCGGCCAGGGCCGCATCGTCCGTCACCGGTGAGGGGGTGAGGCCGAGCAGCGGATCCCGGGCGGCCATCGCCGCCTGCTGCGCCCGCTCCAGTCGGGCGGACAGCCGGCGCGTCAGCTCCTCGATGTGGCGCGCCTGCACCGCCGCCGGCAGGCGGCTGGAGATATAGAGCACAATCTCGCCGTCCTTGATCGTACCCGACGAGTTCTTCTTGTCCTTGAACACGATGCGCACAGGCGCCCCTCCCTCACTGGCCCCGGCACGCCGCGGCGCGGTTCACCGCGCCCCGGCCCTTCGACCCGGTCCCCCGCAGTCCGGCCCGCAGTACAGATGGCCACACAGCCGCTCACGGGTCCGCCGGACCCGCCGCTGCGGACCCCACCCCCACCCGCTGGCAGATCTGCCCCAAGGGGCAGGCGCTGCAGCGGGGGTCACGCTTGCGGCAGACGCCGTTGCCCAGCGCATCCACCAGCGCGTGGAACTCGCCCCGCAGGTCGGCCTCCTCCGGCGTGTGGGCGTGGAAGAAGGCCTGCATGGCGTGGTAGTCCACGTCCGGTTCGAAAAGCCCGACCCGGGCGAAGATGCGCCGGGTGTAGGCGTCCATCGGCATCACGGGCAGGCAGGCGGCGTAGCAGAGGATACAGTCGGCCGTCTCCGGCCCGATGCCCGGCAGCTCCAGGAGCTCGGCCCGCAGCTGCGCCGGCGGCTGCCGCAGCATCGCCGCCAGGTCGCCGCCGTGCTGCTCCACCACGTGGGCGGCAAAGCGCTTCAGCCGCTGCGCCTTCTGCCGGAAGTAGGCGGCGGGCCGGATCAGCGGCTCGAGCACGTCCGGCGGTGCGGCGTGCACGGCCGCCACCTCCAGCAGCCCCGCCTCCGCCAGGGCCCGCACGGCCCTGGCGGCGTTGCTCCAGGCCACGTTCTGCACCAGGATCGCACCGGCGATCATCTCGAAGGGCGCTGCCTTGGCCGGCGCCGGGGCGAGGGCCGAGGGCCACCAGTGGCGCGGCCCGAACGCCTCCAGGAGCCGGCGGAAGATCCCGTCCAGCCCCGCGGACCATCCCTCCGGCGGCTCCGGCAGCCGGAGCCGCGGCGCCCCCGCCCCGTCCGGGGCAGGGGCGCGCACACCGCTACTGCGCGTCATGCTCTTCAATCATCACCCGCTGGATCACGGGTGGGTCCACCGGCTTGGAGGGCACCGGGTCAAAGGAGTTGCCCTGCACCACCGGCACCGACTCCAGCTGGGTCAGCACATCGTCACCCTCGATGAGCTGGCCGAAGATCACGTAGGCAGGCTGGCGGTCGAGGCCGCCGCAGTCCGCGCCCGTACAGATGAAGAACTGGCTGCCGGCCGAGTTGGGCTCGCTGGTGCGGGCCATGGCCAGAGTACCCCGCTTGTACGGCCGGGTCACCGGGTACTCGTCAGGAATCGTGTAGCCGGGCCCGCCGCTGCCGGTGCCGGTGGGATCACCGCCCTGGATCATGAAGTCCTTGATGATCCGGTGGAAGGTCACCCCGTCGTAGAAACCCTCGCGGGCCAGGAAGACGAAGTTGTTCACCGTCTGCGGCACCTCGCTGGCGAACAGCTCGAAGGTCATGGTGCCGTGGGTGGTCTCCATCGTGGCGGTGTAGCGCCTGTTCGGATCGATGGTCATCTCCGGGGGCGAATCCCACTGCTTGATCTGCCGCTCGGCCTGCCCGCCCCCGGCCTGCCCGCCACCCGTCTGTCCGTATGCGTCCTGCGGTCCCCTCGTCCCGCCGCACCCGGAAAGGATCGTCAGGGCCAGGAGCAGCGCCGCGGCCGCCTGCCAACCCTTCTGCATGCACAGTTTCCCTCCAGTGGTCGCGACTGTTCCTGAACAGAATAACCCGTCCCCCTGGGGACGGGCAAGCCTCCGACAGCCCTGCCGCCTGATCAACGGGGGCGCGCACCTCCCGGGAGGGCTGAGCCCCCCGGGAAAGGCGGGAACCCGTCCCCGGAAGGAAGGTCAAGCCGGTCGCGGAGGCAAAATAAAACCTCCGGTGATGGAACATGATCTGCGGCCGTTTCGCGCCCACCCCTTCGGGAGCGCTTCATCTCGGCAACGCCCGCACCGCCCTCTTGGCCTGGCTCCACGCCCGCCATGCCGGCGGCCGGTTCATCCTGCGCATCGAAGACATCGACCGGCCCCGCTGCCGCCCCCACCTGGCCGAGCAGGCCATCGCCGACCTGCGCTGGCTGGGGCTCGACTGGGACGAGGGCCCCGAGGTGGGAGGCCCCCACGGTCCGTACTACCAGTCGGAGCGGGAGGAACTCTACCAGGAGGCGCTGGCCCGGCTCCAGGCCGGAGGCCACCTCTATCCCTGTTACTGCAGCCGGGCGCAGCTCCTGGCCATCGCCTCCGCCCCCCACGGCCTCGCCTCGGAGGGTCCGGCCTACCCCGGCACCTGCCGCCACCTCACGCCTGCGGAACGCCGGGAGCGGGAGGCCAGTGGCAAGACGCCCTCGCTTCGCTTCGCCCTGCCGGACGAGGCGGTTACGTTCACCGACCTCATCGCCGGGCCGCAGCACTTCCCGCCCGGCGCCGGCGGCGACTTCGTGGTGCGCCGGGCCGACGGCATCATCGGCTACCAGCTGGCCGTGGTGGTAGACGACGCCCTCATGGGCGTGACCCACGTGCTCCGGGGCGGTGACCTGCTGGACTCGACCCCGCGGCAGATCCTGCTCTACCGCGCCCTAGGCTGGCCGGTCCCCGCGTTCGGCCACCTGCCGCTGCTGCTGGGTCCCGACGGCGCCCGACTGGCCAAGCGGCACGGGGCGGTGACCCTGGCCGGCATCCGTGAGGCAGGCACCCGTCCGGAGGTGGTGGTGGGACACCTGGCCCACCTGAGCGGGCTCATCGACCGGCTGGAGCCGGTCCGCCCGCAGGAACTGGTCGGCGAGTTCGACCTGGCCCGGATCCCGCGGGAGCCGGTGAGGCTGCCGGCCGAGACGCTGGCGGCGCTGAATGGGGGGTAACTGGTTCTTCCGGACCCAGGCCATCGCATCACGCACGACTTCGACCAAGCGGCCGGACCTGGACCGCACGGTACTCGGTGCTACTCCGGCCTCCACCCTTTCAGAAACACCCACCGGAACTCCTTGGCCCGGGTACGCTTCGAAAGCTTTGCCATGCAGTTCTCGCACGCCGTTGCCTCGGTGCGGTAGCCCGGCATCCGCTCCTTCGACTCGATGATCAGCACCGGCTGGCCGCACCAGGAGCAGGCGTTGGGATCATACGTATACCGTTCAAAATCGGGCTCCACACCGAACTTGCGGATTTCCGCCACATCGGCCACCGTCACGGCACCTCCTCGCGCACGTTGCCAGAACATCCCGCTTATGTTTACAAGCCCGCGGCGCAGACTATCCCGGAAGGAACAGTGGAACGGGAGGGAGTCTGCGCCGTGAGTCTGTCAACGGTTACCCAGAGCCTCGGGTTGCCGCCCGCCCCCAGCATTTTCGCCGACGGCGAATGGGGCGCGCAGAGCCCGGACGGGCCCCTCCAGTTCTTAGACTTGCCAGGGGGTGCCGACGTCACGCCCCCGGACCCCGACGCCCTCTACGCCCCGCCCGGCGAGGAGCTCTACGACTACCAGGTCGAGGGCGCCCATTACCTCATGGAGCATCCCGTGGCCCTGCTGGGCGACGAGATGGGCCTGGGCAAGTCGATCCAGGCCATCGCAGCGCTGCGGCTCCTGATGCGCCGGGGCGAGGTGGAGCGGGCCTTGGTGCTCTGCCCGAAAACCCTCATCTTCGACTGGTACTACAAGCTGCGGCAGTGGGCCCCCGATCTCCGGACGATCCCCATCGAGGGACCCCGGCGCCGCCGCCAGTGGTACTGGCGCTGCCAGGGCCACGTCCACCTGGCGGGCTACGAGACCTGGCGGGAGGACCTGAAGGCGGGTCACGCCGATCCGAAAGCCTACGATCTGGTCCTGCTGGACGAAATCCAGCGCATCAAGAACCCCAACACGGCCATCCACAAGGCGGTGGCGCAGGTGGATGCCCGCTGGCGCTGGGGGCTTTCCGGCACCCCGCTGGAGAACCGGGTGGAGGAGCTCCAGGCCATCTTCCACTACCTGAAACCGGGCCTACTCCCCGCCCGCAAGGGCTGCCCGGTGGAGGAGATCCACCGGCGCGTCGCACCGTATGTCTTCCGCCGCCGCAAGGCCGACGTGCTGCGCCACCTGCCGCCCAAGGAGCACCGCACGGTCTGGCTGGACTTGGTCCCCGCCCAGCGCATGGCCTACGAGGCGGCCGAGCGGGCGGCGATCCAGGCGATCCAGCAGGCCGGCCACGCCGCCGCCCCGGTGATCGCCCTGGCCCTGCTCAACAAGTTGAAGCAGATCTGCAACCTCGATCCCGCCACAGGGGCTTCCTGCAAGATGGCCTTCCTGGAGCAGGAGCTGGAGGACCTCACCGCCCGCGGCGAGAAGGTGCTCATCTTCTCCCAGTACCCCAAGGTGACCCTGGAACCCCTGATGGGCCGGCTGGAGCGGTTCGGGGCCATCCTCTTCGACGGTTCCCTCAGCGACTGGAGCCGGCAGCTGGTGGTGCACCACTTCCAGCACAAGGACGTGCCGCGGGTGCTGGCCATGTCGCTGAAGGCGGGCGGCGTGGGCATCACCCTCACCCGGGCTAACCACGTCTACCACCTGGACCACTGGTGGAACCCGGCGGTGGCCCAGCAGGCCGAGGATCGCACCCACCGCATCGGTCAGCGCCGCCCCGTCTACGTGACCAGCCTGCTCACCCGGGGCACCGTGGAGGAGCGCATCGCCGCCCTGGTAGAGCAGAAGCGGGAGCTCTTCCACCAGGTGATGGACCCGCTCACGGAGCCGTCCGATGCAGAGGCCGAGGAGCAGCGGTACCTGCGCCGCCTGAGCCGGGAAGAGTTGCTGGGCCTGTTCGGCATGCACTGACGGCCCTCCACACCGACGAGGGTTGCCGCGGCAGCCCGGTACCCCACGGGCGGAGCGGCAGGCGGTGCCGGGCCGGGCGAGGCGGGTTCGAGCCCCGGAAAGTCGCTGAGGTTTGCGCAGCAGAGGGTCCGGAGCCGTGCTCCGGACCCTCCTGGCGTCAGGACGTGGACAGGTCGTCCAGTTCGTCGATGGGCATCTGCCCCCGGACCAGGTCCACCTCGGGCAGCGGGGCTTCCGGCCCGGTCACGGCGCCCTCCACCGGAATCTGGCGCGCCCCGGGGATGTTCATCGTCGACTCCCTGCGCCGGGGCGAGCCGGACGGGCGATCGTCGCCCACCGGTGCCACCCGCTTCAGCGGCCCCTCAATGCGCGCACCGTAGTAGACCCCCGGCCGCACCATGCCGTCCTCGCCCCGGGGGCCATCCGCCTCCGCCAGCTCCAGGGCACCATCCACCGCGCCGGTCTCCGGAAGGGCGGCGGCCCCGCCGGTCTCCCGGGTGCGAGTCTCCTCACCCTGTGCCCGCGTGCGCTCCTCCGCGCCCATCCGCCGTCACCTCCGCCCGTAGGTTACCCTTGCCAGCGCGGCGAAGATGCATTGACAGGGCGGGCAGACGGAAGCTAGACTGTACGCAAGCTTGAGAACAGTGGGGAAAGTGGTGTGCACGCGTTCCGGCTGAACCCAGACAGCAACCTGTCCGCACGCGAGCAGATCAAGGCACAGATCCGCTACCAGATCGCCGCTGGGCTGCTCTACCCGGGAGACCAGCTCCCGTCGCTCCGGGACCTGGCCGCCGGCCTGGCCGTCAACGTGAACACCGTCGTCCGGGCCGTGGAGGACCTGGTGCAGGAGGGCTACCTGAGGAGCCAACAGGGGCGCGGCGTCTTCGTCGCCGAGAGCCCGCCCGGAGGCGCCCCGGGAGCCCCGTTGCGCTCCCTTGTGGCCGGCGCCCTGGCCTCGGCGGCGGAGTGGGGCATGACCCCCCCCGCCCTGGCCGAGGCGGTCCTGGCCCAGGCGCAGCTGGCCCGGGCCCCCCGGCCCGCGCTGGACCGGCTGCTCCTGGTGGGCACCTCCCGGGCCGACCTGCGCCCGCTCCGGCGACATCTGGAGGCTGCGCTGCCAGACGTGGCGGTGATCCCGACCCTGCCGGAGGAGTTGGGCCCCGTCGGCCCCACCACCCCGGTGGCGGCGACGCTCTTCCATGCGCCGGCGCTGCGGGACCTGGGGGCCGTCGCCCTGGCCGGGTCGGAGGAGCTGGACGCCCTGCGCCGGCTCGACGCGCTCCCGCCGGGCGCGGCGGTGGTCGTGGCCGCCGCCGACTGGGTGCAGGCGGCGCGCATCCGCCAGAGCCTGGCCCGCGGAGGCCTCGCCCACCTCGCCTTCCGCCCCGTCACCGGCCCGGCGGAGCTCGCCGCCGCCCTGGACGGAGCCGCCTGCCTGCTGGCAGCCCCCAGCGGTGAGCCAATCGCGGCGGAGGCCCGGGCCCTCCGCCCGGACCTCCCCTGCCTCGTGGAGCCCCGCACCCTGCCGCCCGCCGCAGTCACCGCGCTCCGCCGGCGCCTCAGCGCGCCGCCCCGGGCGCCCCGAATCGGGGTGCGCTCATCCTGGATCTAGTCCTCTCCCACCACCCCGACGTAGGGCAGGTGCCGGTACTGCTCAGCACAGTCGATGCCGTAGCCCACCACGAACTCGTCGGGGATGGTGAAGCCCACGTAGTCCACCGAGACCTCCGTCCGGCGCCGGGCGGGCTTGTCCAGCAGCACCGCCACCCGCAGGCTGGCGGGGTTCTGGTGCTCCAGGTACTCCTTCAGGTAGCGCAGCGTGAGGCCGGTGTCGACGATGTCCTCCACCAGCAGCACGTGCCGCCCGGTCACCGACCGCTCCAGGTCCTTCAGGATGCGGATGACGCCGGACGACTCCGTCGCGCTGCCGTAGCTGGAGACGGCCATGAAGTCCACCTCCGCCGGCACGGTGAGGGCGCGCACCAGGTCGGCGCAGAAGACGAACGCCCCCTTGAGCACCCCCACCACCAGCACCGTCTCCCCCGCCAGGTCACGGCTGATCTCGGCCCCCATCTCGCTGACGCGGGCGGCGATCTGCTCCGCCGTGAGCAGTTGCCTCACAACCCTCTTCACCGCTCAACCCCCCGTGTTTCTTCCGCGAAGGAGCCGGGGCAGGCGGTGCGCCCGGCCCCGGCTCGCATTTACACGTAACGCTTGAGCTGGGCCACGGTCTCGGCGTCCAGCTTCTTGATGACCGCCGCCACCAGCTTGGCGGCATTCTCCATGTCGTCACGATGGATCAGCGACACGTGGCTGTGGATGTACCGCGTGGCAAACCCGATCGCCAGCGAGGGCACGCCCCGGCCGTGCAGGTGCATCTTGCCCGCGTCGGTGCCGCCGCCCGCCAGGGACTGGAACTGCAGCGGGATGCCCAGCTCCTCGGCCGTGTCGATCACCAGATCGCGCAGGCCCCGGTGGGGGACCATCGAGGCGTCGTAGATCATGATCAGCGGGCCCTCGCCCATCTTGCCCTGAACCTGCTCGTCACTGCCCGGCACGTCGTTGGCGATGCCCACGTCCAGTGCGAAGGCGATGTCCGGCTCGATGGTATTGGCCATGGTGGTCGCACCCCGCAGGCCGACCTCCTCCTGCACGTTGCCGACCGCGTAGACCTCGTTGGGGTGCTCCTGGCCCTGCAGCTCTTCCAGCACCATGATCGCCGCCGCGCAGCCTGCCCGGTTGTCCCAGGCCTTGTTCAGCAGGATCTTCGGGTTGGGCATGACGTGGAAGTCGCAGAGCGGCACAATGGGGTCGCCGGGACGGACGCCCCACTCCTTCGCCTCATCCCGGGAGCTGGCGCCGATGTCGATGAACATGTCCTTGATCTGGACGACCTTGTTGCGCTCCTCCTGGGTCAGGATGTGAGGCGGCTTCGAGCCCACCACGCCGATGAGCTCGCCCTTGCGGGTGAGCACCTTCACCCGCTGGGAGAGCATCACCTGGCTCCACCATCCGCCCACGGGCTGGAGCTTGAGAAAGCCCTTCTCCGTGATGTGGGTGACGATCCAACCGACCTCGTCCAGGTGACCGGCCACCATGATGCGGGGGCCGCCGGGCTTGCCCCGCTTCACGCCGGCGATGGACCCCAGGTTGTCGGTGATGATCTCATCGCAGAGCGGTTCGAGGTACCTGCGCATCACCTGGCGCACGGGTTCCTCGAAACCCGGAATCCCGTTGGCACTCGTGAGTTCCTCGTACATCTTGAGCCGCCGATCCACCAAAACAGGCCTCCCTCTAATGCTTCTGTACTGTCAGGACAGTACTGACGTTTCCTCTTGATTCCACCTGGTACCCGCGAACCCCTTCCTGTTCTTGCTGCTTCTCGGCCCGCACCCCTGCGCGGCCGGCCCGCCTGCCAGCCATCGCCAGGTACGGCCCCGCGCAAATCCGCTCTTCCGGGCTATTGCCCGACAGCGCAACTCCGTCTAACCTGACCATGAGTGGGGCTGTTTTCGTTCCGCTCTGGAGCATTCGTAGAGTGGGGGGCATGCCAAATGCTTATATCGTATCTCCAGGTGTACTGTGACATCATCGAAACCCGCAGCTTCTCCAAGGCGGCTGCGCGCAACTTCATCTCGCAGCCCGCGGTCAGCCAGCAGGTGAAAGCGCTGGAAGAGCACTTTCAGCAGCGGCTCATCGAGCGGTCGCCGCAGGGCATCTACCCCACCGAGGCCGGCCGGGTGTTCTACGAGGGCGCCCGGGAGATCATCAGACGGTACCAGGCGCTGGAGCGGCAGATGGCCGACCTGGCCCAGACGGTGACCGGCTCCATCCGGGTCCAGACCGTTTACAGCGTGGGCCTCCACGACCTGCCCCCATACATCAAGAAGTTCATCCGGACCTACCCGCAGGCCCGGGTTCACGTGGAGTACAGCCGCACCAACAAGATCTACGAGGCCGTGAAGCAGAACCAGGTGGACATCGGCATCGTGGCCTATCCTCAGGAAAGCCGGCAGTTCGGGGTGATCCCACTGCCGCCCGACGAACTGGTGGTGATCGTGGACCCCGCGCACCCGCTGGCGGCACGGGGCGAGCCCGTGAGCCTGCGCCAGCTGCACGGGCTGCCCTTCGTGGCCTTCGACCCCGACATCCCTACCCGCAAGGCCATCGACCGGATCCTCTCCGACGAGGGCGTGGAGGTGGAGGTAGTCCAGGAGTTTGACAACGTCGAGACCATCAAGCGCTCGGTGGAGGCCGAGGTGGGAATCTCCATCATCCCCCGCCGGTGTGCGCGCTGGGAGATCCGCTCCGGCTCCCTGGTCGCGCTGCCCATCGCGGACGTGCGCCTCGAGCGGCCGGTCGGGATCATCTACAAGCGGGGAAAGGTGTTCAGTAACACCCTGCAGAAGTTCATCGACATCCTCACCGAGGCCAACGGGGCAGATGCGCCGGGCGAACCCGGGCAGGCGAAGCCCTGAGTGGCGGTCCGCAACCGGCGCACCAGCTCCACAGGAGCCAGGCAGCACGGCCCCCCGTTCCACATGGGCAACACTACCGATCGTGCGGCGTCCCGACTTCGGGGCGCCGCTACTGTCATAAATGATCATCGACCTGCGAACTTCTTTACCAAAAAGAAAATGACAGGGTGACGGGAAACCCGTAACTTTTGTCGTCCCAGTTCGTTAGTAAGGGCGAGCGCACACCGGCGGGCAGCCGCCGAGATGGTACAAAGCGGGAACGGGAGGGACCTCAGGAGATGTCGGCTGCCTTTACGGACGAACAGTTAGTGGAGCGAGCGCAGGACGGCGACCGCGGCGCTCTGGGTGAGCTGCTGGAGCGTTACGAGCGGCGGACATATAATCTGGCCTTTCGCTTGATGGGCAATCATGCGGATGCGTGTGACGCGGCACAGGAGGCCCTGGTGCGCGTCTGTATCCGTCTCCATAATTTTCGCGGCGACTCGGCCTTCTCCACCTGGCTTTACCGCGTGGTCACCAACACCTGTCTGGACGAGCTCCGGCGCCGGGGCCGGCTGCGTCACTCCTCGCTGGACGAAGCCGTGCCGCTGGAGGAGGGCACGGTTCCCCGCCAGGCGGTGGACGAGACCGAGGGGCCCGTGGAGTGTGCGGAGCGGCACGAGATCCAGGCGGCGGTGCAGCGGGCCATCAACCGGCTGCCGTACGAGTACCGGATCGTGGTGATCCTGCGGGACATCCAGGACCTCTCCTACCAGGAAATCGCCTCCATCCTGGGCACGACGCTGGGGACCATCAAGTCGCGGCTGCACCGGGCCCGGCAGGCCCTGCGCACGATCATCGCCGACACGGAGGGCAAGTGTCTGGACATCGCCGGCTAGCCCCGCTGTTCGGGTGATTGTTCGGTTCATTCTTTCAGTCTCGTAATCCTTTGTTCGCTGTTCACTGTAGAGTCTGATATGTTAGACTGTAGGTGGATGGGGCGCAGGGGGATGGCAGATGATCCGAAGAAGCCGATTTGGATCGCCCGATCCCAATCGCGACCCGGTCCGGTACCTGGAACCCGTTGTTCCGAAATCCTCTTGCGCTCCGTTATCGGTCGCCCGGGAAGGGGGAAAATGGCAGCAGGTAGGAGCTGCCCCGGGCGCCACAACCCCCTGCAGGTGAAAACCTCCAGGGGGTTGTTCGCGTCGTGGGGTGAGGGCCGGCTCAGGCGTGATCGTGCAGATCGTCGCCTGTGCGTTGCCGGCCATCTTCCGGCAGCCAGTCTCCCTGCCGGGCTGCTCCTTCGCCGGCGGACGCCCCCAGTTCGGGTTCGTGCCGGTAGGATGCGGTATCGCCGGCGATCCCGTCTGCCGCCCCTGCCGCATCCGAGGTGAGCTCGCCCTGGTCGAGCGCAGCGGGGCCGTAGTCGTCCCCGTCGAGCGCCATCTCGACGTCCGCCGCGGTGGCGTAAGTCTCCATCCTCGGTGCGGGGCTCTCGGGCTCGGCCCCGGTGGCGTGCGCGCCGACGTCGTACGCATACGCCGGGTGGGTTTCCGGAGCGGCGGCCCCGGCCAAGGCGGGGCGAACCGCGTCTGCATCGGGTGCGGGCCGGTCACGGCCGATTCCGGCGTCGGCCTCCGTCGGGTTCTGTGCGACCCGCGGGTCCGCCGGGATCCAGCCACGAACGCCTCCGGGGTCGGCAGTGATGCGGCGGCGGGCCACATCCATGCCGGCCGTGGTTCGATCCCGGACCGCTTCCACGCCCGTGCGGTCGGCGGTTGGCCGTTCCGCCATCGGGATGCGGGTCTCCCTCTCGGGCCGGGGTGCGTACATGAGCCAGGCGATACCCAGAACGCCCAGGAACAGCAAGATCCACGTCATCCTGTCTCCCCCCTGTTGTTCCCTAGTCTGCCCCATAGCTGTGCAAGTCAGCCAGCGTCAACCGCAGGATGGCGTGATCGGAAGGGCGGGTCGGGCAGGGCCGGTGAGCCGGCTCCCCGGCGCTGCATGTGCCGCTCGACCCTTCGTGGGGGGAGGCGACCATCGAGACCACCCCCGAGGCGAGCCGGGACCGCCTCACCCCCCTCCCACCCCCCCGGATGAAGGCCCGGACGCCTCTGACCCGTTCGTTGCGGTAACATATTGAGCCACAACCCTGCGCGGGCGTGGCTCAAATCGTTACCGTTGCGGTTGTGCGACGGGTCGGACGCTCCCGTCCACCGGGTGAGATCCCGCCCACCCCGGCGTTGCTCCACGTGGCTCCTCTACTGCTCCCGCTTCTTCGCTTCCTTATACAGGCAGAGGTCCTGCACCACGGCCAGACCCATGGCTTCGGCCTCGGCCGCGGCCTGCTCGTTCACGACGCCCTCCTGCATCCACACCACCTTCGGCTTCGTGGTCATCCGTCCGACCTCCCGAACCACGTCCACAGCGTACTGCGGCGCGCGGAAGACCTGCACCACGTCCACCGGAAAGGGAATCTCGGTGAGGGAGCTGTAGACCTTCTCCCCCAGAACCTCGCCGCCCTTGGGGTTCACCGGCACGATCCGGTAGCCCCGCCGCTGCATCTCGACGCTCACCCGGTAGCTCGGGCGCTCCGGGTTGTCCGACAGCCCCACCACCGCCAGCACCCGCGGCTGGCTCACCACCCACTCGATCGTCTGCGGGTCGTTGATGGTCATCCCGCACCCCACACTCCTTTCAGACGTAGACCTCTACGGTTCAGACGGGCCCTCCCGCCCTGCCGAGACGGCTCCGCTCTCACCGGCCGGACTATCCGGCCCCACCACGTGGTCGCCGGGCCCGTGTCACCCGGCCGCCTGCGCCAGCGCCTGCTCGAGGTCCGCGATCAGATCCGGCAGCGCCTCGAACCCGACCGATACCCGAATCAGGTCGTCGCCCACGCCGGCGGCCTCCCGCTGTTCCGGGGTCAGCTGGCTGTGGGTGGTGGATGCCGGGTGGATTACCAGTGACCGGGCGTCGCCCACGTTGGCCACGTGGGAGAAGAGCCGCAGGGCGTCGATGAACCGGGCCCCCGCTTCCAGGCCCCCTTTCAGGCCGAAGACCAGCATGCCCCCATAGCCGCCCTTCAGATAGCGCTGCGCCAGGGCATGGTCGGGGTGGCTCGGCAGGCCCGGGTACCGCACCCACGCCACCGCCGGGTGCTCGGCCAAATACTGGGCGATGGCCATGGCGTTCTCGCTGACCGCCCGCATCCGCAGGGCGAGGGTCTCGATCCCCAGCAGGAGCAGGAACGAGTTGAAGGGCGACTGGCAGCCGCCCAGGTCGCGCAACATCTGTGCCCGCACCTTGGTGATGAAGCCGGCGTTGCCGAAATCCACCGCGTAGCGTACCCCGTGGTAGGAAGGGTCCGGCTCCGTGAAGCCCGGGAAGCGGGGGGAGTTCCAGTCGAACTTGCCCGAGTCGACCACCACCCCGCCCATCGCCGCCCCGTGCCCGCCCAGCCACTTGGTGGCCGAGTGGATCACCAGGTCGGCCCCGTGCTCGAAGGGGCGGCAGAGGACGGGCGTGGCAAAGGTATTGTCGATCACCAGGGGGATACCGTGCTCGTGGGCGATGGCCGCCACGCCGGCGATGTCGAACACGTCGAGGCGCGGGTTGCCGATGACCTCGCCGAAGATGAGCCGCGTCCGGGGCGTGATGGCCCGGCGGAACCCGTCCAGGTCGCCGGCGTCGACGAAGCGGGCGGTGATGCCCCACTTCGGCAGGGTGGCAGCGAACAGGTTGTAGGTGCCGCCGTAAAGGCTGGACGAGGTGACGATCTCGTCCCCGGCGTTGCAGATCGCCATTACCGTGGCGACCAGGGCGGCGTGTCCTGACGCGAAGGCCACCGCTCCCACCCCGCCCTCCAGCGCGGCGACCCGCGCCTCGAAGGCGGCGGTGGTCGGGTTGTTGATGCGGGTGTAGATGTTGCCCTCCGCCTCGAGGGAGAAGAGCTGGCGGGCGTGCTCGGTGGAAGCGAAGACGTAGGCGGCGGTCTGGTAGATGGGCACCGCCTGCGCCCCGGTGACCGGATCGCTCCGGTAGCCGCCGTGGATGGCGAGGGTCTCGGGCAGATAGCCGGTCTGGCGGCCGCCTTGGGCTGCCTGGTCGCCGTGCACCTCCGGCGTCTCGGGCCGGCAGTCGTTCCGATGGCCGTCGTGCGCCCCCGGCGTCTCGGATCGGTGGCGGCGGACCTCACGTCCGGCAGCGTCGCGGTCAGGCATCGGTCTCATCCCCCATCTGCGTCAGGATCTGTGTCGGCAGGGTCGGACGGGCACCCACCCGGGTGACCACCTCGGCCCCCAGACGGTTGGCCCGCAGGGCAGCCCGGTACGGGTCCAGACCGCGCCGCAGCCCGTGGATCAGGGCGGCGCCCCAGGCGTCGCCGGACCCCGTGCCGTCCACCGCCGGACCCGACGGCCTCACCGGGGGCACGTGGATGAGCCGGTCGCCCTCGGCCAGGAGCGCCCCTTCGGGGCCCAGCTTCACCGCCACCAGGTCCGCCCGGCGGGCGAGGCGGCGTGCGGCCTCCTCGACGTCGGCGCAGCCGGTGAGCGCCCGGGCCTCGTCCCGGTTCGGCATCAGCACCCGAATGCCGGGGGGCAACTCCAGCCCGTGCCGACGGATGAACCCGGCCGAGGACGGATCAAACGAGATCGGCACCCCCGCCTCCCGGGCCACGGCCACGGCCCGTTCCAGTGTGCGGCGGGTGGCCTCCCAGAAGTAGGCGTAGCCGGTGAGGTGGAGCCAGCCGGCGGTGCAGAGGCGCTCCTCGGGGAGGTCCTCCGGCTCCAGGAAGTGGCTGGCGCCGCGGGGGACCAGCATGTGCCGCTGCACGCCATCGCTGAACAGCACCAGCACGGCGGTGGGGTAAGTGGGATCCACCGCCGCGTGCACCTCGACGCCCTCCTCCCGCAGGTCCGCCACCAGCGCCCGGCCCAGAAGGTCGTCACCCACGCGGGTGACGAAGCAGGCCGGGTCCCCCAGGCGCCGGGTCCAGACGGCGAAGTTGGCCGCCGACCCGCCGGGGGTCGCCCGTACCTCTCCAGGGGTGTCGGTGTCGGGCTCCAGGCGTCCAGTTGCGGTGGCGACCACGTCCAGGACCAGGTCGCCGAAGACAAACAGGTGCTGCATCCCCCGCCCTCCTCAGGTAGAAACAGTGATCGCCGCTGGGTAGAGTTCCCCAACGGCGACCGCAATTCCTGTGCAGAGATCCCCGGGCCCTGTCCGGCTGGTCAGGCAGACCCGGGACGGGTCATTCCGCTCCCGACAAGCCGCTGCGGGCGCGGTCGAAGCCGGCTCCTCGGCCCCAGAGTGACCCTTCCCGACACGGACGACCCGGACTCGCCTGCGCCCGATCAAGCCTTCCCGGCGCAGCCGAAGAGCCGCATCTTCGCCTTGATGTGCTCTTTCAGCACCTCCCGGGCCGGGGCGAAGATCTTGCGGGGGTCGATCTCGTGCGGCTTTGCGGCCAGCTGCTGGCGGATCTCACCCAGGAAGGCCTGCCGCAGCTCGGTGTCGATGTTGACCTTGCGGATGCCGAGGGCGATGCCCTGCCGCACGTCGTCCTCAGGCACACCCGAGCCACCGTGCATCACGAGGTAGGCCCCGGTCTTTTCGTGGACCGCGGCGATCCGGTCAAGGGCCAGCTTGGGCGGCAGCTTGTACGGACCATGTGCGGTGCCGAAGGACATCGCCAGGGCGTCCACGCCGGTGGCCTCGAAGAACTCGATGGCGTCGGGAACGGGCGTGAGCATGGCCTCGCGCTCGTCGACGGAGATCTCATCCTCCACACCGCCGATCTTGCCGATCTCGCCCTCCACGGAGACACCCACCGCGTGGGCAATCTTCACGATCTCCTTGGTGCGGGCGATGTTCTCCGCCTTCTCGTACTGCGAGCCGTCGAACATCACGGAGGTGAAACCCGCCCGGATGCAGGCCACCACGGTGTTGAAGTCCGTGCCGTGGTCGAGGTGGAGACAGATGGGCACAGTCGCCCTGGCCGCAGCGGCCTTCACCATGGCGACGATGTAATCCAGGCCGGCGTACTTGATGGCCCCCTGGCTGGCCTGCAGGATCACCGGGGAGCGACACTCCTCGGCGGCCGCCACGATGGCCTGCACGATCTCCATGTTGTTGCAGTTGAACGCCCCCACCGCGTACTTCCCTTGCTCTGCCGCATCCAGAAGCGTTCTCAGCGGGACGAGTGACATCGGCCTTGCCTCCCCTGCGCGCCCGCGGGCGCCGTTTTTCTAGGGGAGAGTTATGCCAGCCAGCGGATGGGCTCCTACCGGGGCGGGTATCGATGTTTTGGATGGATGCGATAGAAGGCGTCGATCCTGGCGGCGGGCCGCCGCGCCCGGGCCGATGCTGCCCGAGTCCATCTAAGGCGACCCGGCATCCGTGAGATCTGCGTGCCGTTCGGCCAGGAAGTCCCGCAAACCGAGGCTCAGTTTCTTGTGGGCAGCGACCAGCGCCTGTGGATCGGCGCCCTGATCCCGGTTCGCGCCGAACGTCTGAATCAGCACGACGGCGTGGCCATAGGAGAACACTTCTATAAAGTTCTCCGGCGGTCGAACCTGAACGGCAGCCCCGGTGGAAATCTGCGCCTCCTGCTCCGGCACAGACATGAACCCGATCACGTCAGGCTCCAGGGGCGTGGGGATGAACATGATCTCAACGGCGGACACGATCTGCGTCGACTGCTCCATGTACAGGTACTCGTGTTGCGTCGGTTTGGAGTCGTCCTCGAACAGGACGGTCTTCGCGCGCTTGCCCCATGCCATCTCGGCGTCGAAGCCGTAGTAGACAGCGTTTTCCGGATGATAGTTCAGGATCTCAAACCCGGGCGGCTGGAAGGAGACCGGAAGATCCCTGGCCAACTCTGCGAACGCCGCATACCGCGCGAGCACCTGGACCGATGGGTCTGTGGGGGGGGCGGAGGTTTCGGTGCGCTGGTTTTCGGCAGCGCTGCGGGAACAGGCTGTCAGCAAGAGGCACAGCATCGTGATGAGCCAATAGGGCCGAACACGCCGCATCCATCATCCCCCTGGCAGATTCCAAGAACCGGCTTGATGATCTATTCTGTCCTTCTGGAACCATCGTCTTGGCCAATGCTGGCTTTCCACGGTTAGGCAACACGACATGGGTTGGATCGAGGCCGTTCTCCTCGCATCCAACCCATGTGGATACACCTCAGCTGTTCGCGATGACGTGCTTGTAGGTATAAGCCCCGGCCGAAGGTGGATCCCCGTGGGTGTCTCTGTACTCATACCCGACAAAGTTGCCGGTATAGACATGGTAGACCTCGTATTTTGTGGCCCCCTCAACAAATCCGTGGCCAAGGTCGCAATATGTGTAGCCCACCTTGTAGGGGGGAATCGTCCACTCATCCTCAATTTCATCGCTTCGGATCCAACTCCAAGTGCCGGAGCCGGAGATGTTCATCTGACCTTGCAGCTTCATGGACGCGAGTTGAACCAACGGAGTCTTGATATCGCCTTCTGTCCCGAGGACAATCTCGCCCCCGATGGACACGGTTGTACTCCCGCTCGTGGCCTGTTTGTACGTGAGCTTGGAGGGCTCGCTGCTCAGGCGGTTATCCACCCGCACCACGCCGCGAAGCGTGTGCTCCCAATCCCCTGATGCCCGTGATCCAGTGAACCCGGCAAAGCAATACAAGAACGAGCCGCTGCCCTTGCAGGTTCGCTGAGTTGTCACGGGTTCCGCGTGGAGGCGGGGCTGATCCTGGCCCTGCACACGGCGCACGCCTACAATCTGCGCATCCTTGAGCGACCGAATGTCAGGTGCGTTGGAAGGATCAAACTTCAAGCAGGTCTATAACCCGGGCAAGTCCTATTATGCAAATATCTCCTCTGTAATGCTAGATCATAAAGCAAAATTATTTTCTATTATATGTCACCGTTCCAACGCCTGGTTGGGTGTCGCTCCTGCGCGTGATATGACGCCCCGCAGGTATGCGCCTCTTGAGAAAGCACTGCTGATTCAAAATTGGTCTACCCCACCATCAATGCAAGGAGCGCACCCTCCCGGTGCGCTCCTTGTTTACGTTTTCACCAACACCGTTCACGGCTTCGCCAGCACCGCCTCCGTGTTGGCGCCGCCCGGCGGCACGATGGGGAAGACGTTCTCCTCCTCCTCCACCTTCACTTCCAGCAGCGCCGCGCCGTCGTGCGCCCGGAGCGCCGCCATGGCGTCCGCGAGCTCGCCGAGCCGGGTCACCCGCATCCCCCGGATGCCGTAGGCCTCGGCCAGCTTGACGAAGTCCGGCATGCCCCGGCGCAGGTCCACCTCCTTGTAGCGGCCCTCGTAGAACATCTCCTGCCACTGCCGCACCATGCCCAGGTAGCCGTTGTTCAGCAGCACGATCTTCACCGGCAGGTTCTCCTGCACCACCGTGGCCAGCTCCTGGATGCACATCTGGATCGAGCCGTCGCCGGTGACCAGCACCACGTCCCGGTCCGGGCGGCCGATGGCGGCGCCCACCGCCGCCGGCAGGCCGAAACCCATCGTGCCCAGGCCGCTGGAGGAGAGCCACGTGCGCGGCTCCGTGCGGGTGCAGTAGTGAGCGGCCCACATCTGGTGCTGGCCCACGTCGGTGCAGATGATGGCCTTCGACCCGAAGGTCGCCTGCACGGCCTGGACCACCTGCTGCGGCTTCGGCACCCCGTTGGGATCGGTGGGGACCTCCTCGCCGCGCCGCACGCCCCAGAGGGGGTGCTGGTCGTGCCAGGCCTGCACCTGCGCCCGCCACTCGGGCAGCTTCTGCGACCAGTCGCCCAGAGCCTCGTTCAGCTGCGCCAGGACCAGGCCGCAGTCGCCCACCAGCTCGATGTGCGACGGCAGGTTCTTCGACATCTCCGCCGGGTCGATGTCGATATGGATCACCCGTGCCTTCGGGGCGAAGCGGGCCGCCAGGCCCGTCACCCGGTCGTCGAAGCGCATGCCGCAGGCGAGGAGCAAGTCGGCGTTGGCCACCGCCCGGTTGGCGGCGAAGGTGCCGTGCATGCCCACCAGACCCAGGCACTGCGGGTGGTCCATCGGGAAGCCGCCCAGGCCCATCAGGGTCTCCACCACCGGGGCGTCCATCCGTTCGGCCAGCGTCCGGAAGGGCCCCGCCGCGTCCGGCGACGAGACCACGCCGCCGCCGCAGATCAGCACCGGCCGCCTCGCCGTGCGGATCGCCTCGGCCGCCTCCGCCACGGCCTCCGGCGCCGCCTCCCGCGGCACCCGGTAGCCCGGCAGGTGGATGGGCGGCGGGTAGTGGTAGTGGATCTTCGTATTGGTCACGTCCTTCGGGATGTCGATCAGCACCGGCCCCGGTCGGCCCGTGCTGGCGATGTGGAAGGCCTCGCGCACCACCCGCAGGAGCTGGTCGGGGTCAGTGACGAGGTAGTTGTGCTTGGTCACGGGCATCGTGATCCCGGTCACGTCGGCCTCCTGGAAGGCGTCACGCCCGATCAGCGAGCGCGGCACCTGGCCGGTGATGGCCACAATAGGCGTCGAGTCCATCATGGCGTCGCAGAGGCCGGTCACCAGGTTGGTGGCGCCGGGGCCGGAGGTGGCCAGCACCACCCCCACCCGGCCCGTGGCCCGGGCGTAGCCCTCTGCCGCGTGGATCGCGCCCTGTTCGTGCCGGGTCAGCACGTGGCGGATGGGGCTGTCATAGAGGGCGTCATAGATGTAGAGACTCGCCCCGCCGGGGTAGCCGAAGATGACCTCGACGCCCTCCGCCTCCAACGCCTTGACCAGGGCGACAGCCGCCTGCATCTCCATCTCACGTCCTCCTTCCGGTCCGGGACCGCCCCCGGATGCTCTGCCCTTGCATCTCCGGGACCCGAATCACCCCCGGAATTCCGCCGCTGTCGTTCGCCGGGTCGTGGTCGCAGGCCACCCCGGAACCTGTCACTCACGTTCACTCGAGCGGAGTCGGCGCCCGCACCCCGGGGCTGGCGCCCCACCCCCCGAAGCACGTAACGCCGCCCACGCCCGGGGGCGGCGCTCGCCCCGCAATCCACCCGTCACTCCGGGATCCGCAGCACCGCCCCGGTGTTGGCCGACGTCACCATGGCGGCGTAACGCCCCAGCCAGCCGTGGCGCACCTTCGGGGCGGGCCGCTTCCACGCCGCCCGGCGCCGCTCCAGCTCCGCCGGATCCACCTCCAGCGTCAGCCGCCGGGCCGGGATGTCGATGGTGATTATGTCGCCGTCCTGTACCAGGGCGATCGGGCCGCCCTCCGCCGCCTCGGGCGAGATGTGGCCGAGGCAGATGCCCCGGGTGCCGCCCGAGAAGCGCCCGTCGGTGATGAGGGCCACCTCCTTGCCGAGGCCCATCCCCACGATGGCCGAGGTCGGCGCCAGCATCTCCGGCATGCCGGGCCCGCCCTTCGGCCCCTCGTACCGGATCACCACCACGTGGCCCGGCTGCACCTTGCCGCCGAAGATCCCGGCCAGCGCCTCGTCCTGCGAGTCGAAGCAGATCGCCCGGCCGGTGAAGGTCCGGATGGAGGGGTCCACCGCCCCCACCTTCAGCGCCGCGCCGTCGGGCGCCAGGTTGCCGAAGAGGATCGCCAGGCCGCCGGTCTCGCCGTAGGGCCGCTCCACCGGCCGGATGACCTCCGGATTCCGGTTCTCCGCCTCGGCCCACAGGTCGCCGATGGTCTTCCCCGCCACCGTGGGGCAGTCGGGGTGGAGCGTGCCCTCCTTGCGGGCGAGCTCCTTCAGGATCGCCATCACGCCGCCGGCGGCGTGCACGTCCTCGATGTGGACCTCCTGCGTGGCCGGGGAGACCTTGCAGAGGTAGGGCACCCGAGCCGAAAGCTCGTTGATGCGGGCGAGCGGGTAATCCACCCCTGCCTCGCTGGCGATGGCGAGGGTGTGCAGCACCGTGTTGGTGGAGCCGCCCATGGCGATGTCCAGGGCGAAGGCGTTGTCGATGGCCTCCACCGTCACGAGGTCCCGGGGCTTCGGGCCGCCGGCGATCGCCATCTCCACGATGCGCCGGGCCGCCGCCCGGGCCAGCGCCTCCCGCTCGGCCGACTTCGCCAGGGCGGTGCCGTTGCCCGGCAGGGCCAGCCCCAGCGCCTCGCAGAGGCAGTTCATCGAGTTGGCGGTGAACATGCCGGAGCAGGAGCCGCAGCCCGGGCAGGAGAGGTCCTCCAGCTCCTTCAGCTCCGCGTCCGTGATCATGCCTCGGCTGTGGGCCCCCACGCCCTCGAAGATGGTGATCAGGTCCGACTTCCGCCCATCCTTCAGCCGGCCGGCGGCCATGGGCCCGCCCGAGACGAAGATCGTGGGGATGTTCACCCGCACGGCGGCCATCAGCATCCCCGGGGTGATCTTGTCGCAGTTGGGGATGCAAATCATGGCGTCCAGCTGGTGCGCCTCGATGACCGTCTCCACCGCGTCGGCGATCAGTTCCCGGCTGGGGAGGCTGTAGCGCATGCCGATGTGGCCCATCGCGATGCCGTCGTCCACGCCGATCGTGTTGAAGACGAACGGCACACCGCCGGCCTCCCGCACGGCCGCCTTCACCAGGTCGCCGAACTCCTTCAGGTGAACGTGGCCCGGCACGATGTCGATGTAGCTGTTGGCGATGCCGATGAACGGCTTGTTCATGTCGGCGTCGGTCACGCCGGTGGCCTTCAGCAGGGCCCGGTGCGGCGCCCGGTCGTGGCCTTTCTTGATCGTATCGCTGCGCATCGTTTGCCCCTCCATGTTCTTTCTCCGTTCCGGCCCCTCTGTGTGTGGCTCTGTCTCTGGCGTGGGGGGTAGCCGGGCCGTGCGCAGTGTGGGCGGGCCCACGATAGGGATGCCCGGATCGGTGAACCCCGGGAGGGATATCCTGAGCGGGTGGGCCGCCTGCAGGTCTGTCCTGCGTCGGCTGTGTCTCCCGTGGGCGCACCTTCCGGTGGGTGTGCCTTGCTTCGGATGTGCCCCCAGCAGGTGCGCCTTCCATGGGTCTACCCAGTGCGAGGGTGCCGTGACGGCACCTTACTCCGGATAGATCGGCGTCCCCTCGACCTGGGTGCGCCGGCGGAACTCCGCGATCAGCCGCTGCGTCACCTCGCCGGGCTGGCCGGTGCCGATCTTCCGGGCGTCGCACTCCACCACGGGCACGATCTCCGCCGCCGTGCCGGTAAGGAAGCACTCGTCGGCGGTGTAGACGTCGAAGAGGGTGAACGTTCCCTCCTCCACCGTGTAGCCCAGGTCCCGGGCGTACTCCATCACCGCGTTCCGGGTGATGCCCGGGAGGATCCCCAGGTGCACCGCCGGCGTGATCAGCCGGCCCTTCTTCACGATGAAGATGTTGTCACCGGTGCCCTCGCAGACGTAGCCTTCCTTGTTCAGCATCACCACCTCGGGGTAGCCCTGCGTGGCGGCGCTGATCTTGGCCATGATGCTGGTGAGGTAGTTCAGGGTCTTCATCTGCGGCTGGAGGGTATCCGGCGGGTTGCGCCGGGTGGAGACCGAGATCACCCGCATCCCCTGGGTGTAGACCTCCTCCGGGTAGAGGGTGATCCCGTCCGCGATACAGACTACCGTCGGCCGGGGGCACTTGCGGGGATCGAGTCCCAGGTCGCCCTTCCCCCGGGAGACCACCAGGCGGATGTAGGCGTCCCGCAGGTTCGACCGGCGGAGCGTCTCCAGGACCACCTCCTCCATCTCTTTCCACGTGAGCGGGATCTCCAGCCAGATCGCCTTCGCCGAGTCGTAGAGCCGGTCCAGGTGCTCCGTCAGCCGGAAGACCCGGCCGCCGTAGGCCCGGATGCCCTCGAATACGCCGTCGCCATACAGGAAGCCGTGGTCGAAGACGGAGACCTTGGCTTCGTCCTTCGGGTACCACGCTCCGTCCACGTAAACCTGAATCGACACCGCCGTCCCCTCCTTGCCCCTAGTCTCCGTACGCTCGCATCTGCCAGCCCGGGGCCGGGTCGTCCGACACGGTGAGCGCAGCCCCGGAGAGGATCTTGTTCAGGGCGTTGATGTAAGCCCGGGCGGAGGCCTCGATCACGTCCGTCGACGTGCCCCGGCCCGACGCCACCCGGTCGCCCGACCGCACCCGCACCGTCACCTCCCCCAGGGCGTCCTGCCCCTCGGTCACGGCGTTGAGCCGGTAGTCCAGCAGGCTCCCCTCGAAGCGCGCCGCCCGGTCGATGGCGTGGTAGAGGGCGCTCACGGGCCCGTCGCCCGACGCCGCCTCCTGGTGCACCACGCCGTCCCGCTCCAGCCTCACCGTCGCCGTGGGCATCGTCTCGTTGCCCGCCACCACCTGGAACGAGAGCAGACGGCAGACCTCCTCCACCGTGCTCCGGGCCTGCTCGTCGCCAATGATGGCCACGAGGTCCTGGTCGGTGACCGCCTTCTTCCGGTCGGCCACCTCCTTGAACCGCTGGAAGGCCGAGTCGATCTCGGCGTCGGTGAGGTGGTAGCCCAGGTGTTCCAGGCGGGCCCGGAAGGCGGCCCGGCCTGAGTGCTTGCCCAGCACCAGGGCGGACGCCGGCACGCCCACGTCCTCGGGCTTCATGATCTCGTAGGTGTCGCGGTGCTTCAGCATGCCGTCCTGGTGGATGCCGGACTCGTGGGCGAAGGCGTTGGCCCCCACGATCGCCTTGTTGGGCTGGACGGACACGCCCGTGACGCTCTGCAGCAGGCGGGAGGTGCGGTAGATCTCGCGGGTGTTGATGCCGGTCTCCACGCCCCACTGGTCCCGCCGGACCTTTAGCGCCATCACGATCTCCTCCAGCGAGGCGTTGCCGGCCCGCTCGCCGATGCCGTTCACCGTGCACTCCACCTGGGTGGCGCCGGCCTCGATGGCGGCCAGGGTGTTGGCCACCGCCAGGCCCAGGTCGTCGTGGCAGTGGACGGAGAACTGCACACCTTCGGGAGCGTCCACGTGCTCGATCAGGAAGCGGATGAGGTCGTAGTACTCCTTCGGGGTGGTGTAGCCCACCGTGTCCGGCACGTTGAGCACTGTCGCGCCGGCCCGGGCGGCCACGGTGAAGATCTGCACCAGGAAGTTCCAGTCGGAGCGGGTGGCGTCCTCGGCCGAGAACTCCACCTCCGGCCCCAGCGACCGGGCCAGGGCCACGGCGTCCCGGGCGGCCTTCACCACCTCCTCCGGCTTCTTGCGCAGCTTGTGCTCCATATGGATCGGCGAGGTGGCGATAAACGTATGGACGCGCGGTTTCTGCGCCCCCTTCACCGCCTCGTAGCAGCGGCGAATGTCCGCCTCGTTGGCCCGGGCCAGACCGGCGATGGTGGGCCCCGAAATGGTCTCGGCGATCCGGCGCACGGCCTCGAAGTCGCCGGGGGATGCGGCCGGGAACCCGGCCTCCATCACATCCACGCCCAGGCGGGCCAGCTGGCGGGCCACCTCCAGCTTGGCCTCCGCCGTCATGCCGAATCCGGGCGCCTGCTCACCATCCCGCAGGGTGGTGTCGAAGATCCGAATCCGCCGCGTCATCGCCGTCACCTTCCTCTCGCAAGGTTTTCAGGCGGCTTCGCCGCATCTGCTCACGTATGTGCTCGCTTTACTCGTTCCCCTGGGCGTTCACCGGCTTGGGCAGCCAGGGCATCATCGCCCGCAGCCGGGCCCCGACCTGCTCGATCGGGTGCTCCGCGTTCTGGCGCCGCAGGGCGTTGAACTGCGGCCGGCCCACCTGGTTCTCCACGATCCAGGTGCGGGCGAAGGAGCCGTTCTGGATCTCGGCCAGGATCTGCTTCATCCGCTCCTTCACCTCGGGGCCGATCACCCGGGGGCCGCTCACATAGTCGCCGAACTCGGCGGTGTCGCTGATGGAGTAACGCATGGCGGCCATGCCGCCCTCGTACATGAGGTCCACGATCAGCTTCAGCTCGTGCAGGCACTCGAAGTAAGCGATTTCGGGCGCATAGCCCGCCTCGGTGAGCACCTCGAAACCGTACTTCACCAGCTGGGTCATGCCGCCGCAGAGCACGGCCTGCTCGCCGAAGAGGTCGGACTCGCACTCTTCCTTGAAGGTGGTCTCGATCACCCCGGCCCGGGTGCCGCCGATGCCCTTCGCCCAGGCGAGCGCGATCTCCTTACAGCGGCCGGTGGCGTCCTGGTGCACCGCCAGCAGGCAGGGGACGCCCCGTCCTTCAAGATACTGCCGCCGGACCAGGTGGCCGGGCCCCTTGGGGGCGATCATGAAGACGTCCACGTCGGGGGGCGGCTGCACCTGGCCGAAGTGGATCGAAAAGCCGTGGCCGAAGCCGAGGGCCTTCCCGGGCCTGAGGTGCGGCCTGATCTCCCGCTCGTAGACCTCGCCCTGCTTCTCGTCGTTGATGAGGATCATGATCACGTCGGCCATCTCGGCCGCCACCGCCACCGGGGCGACGTTCAGGCCCGCCTGCTGCGCCCGCTCCCAGGAGGGACGGCCCTCCCGCAGGCCCACGGTCACGTCGAGCCCCGAATCCTTCAGGTTGAGTGCGTGGGCGTGGCCCTGGCTGCCGAAGCCGATGACCGCGATCTTCTTCCCCTGCAGGGCGCCCAGATTCGCATCAGAATCGTAGTACAGCCGCGTCATCGTACCGCTCCTCCCTCGTGAGCCTCACCGACTGTGCGCCGCGCGCCAGGGCGATGATGCCCGTGCGGGCCACTTCCTGCACGCCGAACTCCTGCGCCAGGCTGATGAGGGCCTCCACCTTGTCGTGGGTGCCCGTCACCTCGAGGATGACCGCCTCGTGGCCGACGTCCACCACGCTCGCCCGGAAGACCTGGGCCAGCTGGAGGATCTGGGGCCGCCGCACGGGGTCCGCGCTGACCTTGATGAGGGCCAGTTCGCGGGCCACGCTGCTCTCGGCGTCCAGGTCGATCACCCGGATCACCTCGATCAGCTTGTCAAGCTGCTTGGAGACCTGGTTGAGGGTGGGCTCGTCGCCCTCCACCACCAGGGTCATCCGGGAGATGGCCGGGTCGTCTGTCACCCCGACTGCAAGGCTCTCGATGTTGAACCCGCGCCGCCGAATCAGCCCTGCCACCCGCGCCAGCACGCCCGGATGGTTCTCCACCAACACCGCCAGGATGCGCTTCACCCGACCTCACCTCCTGTCATCGCCTGTACGTCGGAGAAAAAGAAAGATCCCCATCGCCCGGGTTCCCGAGCGATAGGGACGACTTGGCCTCGTGGTACCACCCTACTTCGCCCCTCCCGGCGCGGGGGAGGAGCCTCGTCTGCATAACGGCCCGGAGGCCGGCACCCACCTACTGACCGCACACGCCGGCCTTGCGGCCCGGCGGCGCCGGCGTTCAGCGGGGCAGCTACGGGGTGAGATTCGAACCGGGCAGGTACGGCCTTCCCAGCGCCGGCCGCTCTCTGGAACCCGCGGATCGGTTCTACTAGCCCCGTCATCGCTTTTCGCCCTATTGCAAATGGTGCCAGTGGTGCCCATTGGCCCACTCGCTTTGCTTTGCTAACGCGTTGGGGTATTGATTGGGATTGTACCCAGGTGTCACGATCGTGTCAACCACCTCTTGAACACTTTTTCACATTTTCCAAGGGGCGTGCGGACGACCGGGGCCCCGGAGACGCCGGCCATTCGTGCGCGCACAGAAGAAGGAGGACGGGCACTCCCGTCCTCCCGTGTTTGCTCTGTTTCCGTGTTCTCTCTGCTTCCGCCTAGACGGCGTAGAGTTCCAGCGAGGTCTCGCTCTCCAGCGCCTGGTGGATCAGCCCGTCCTCATACAGTCGCACGAACTCGGGCACCAGCTCGGGGTCGAACTGGGTGCCGGCACAGCGCGTGATCTCGGCGATGGCCACGTCCATGGCCAGCGGCGACCGGTAGACCCGGGCGCTGGTCATGGCGTCAAACGCGTCAACGATGGCCAGAATCCGCCCCTCCAGCGGGGTCTCCGGACCGGTTAGGCCCTGGGGATATCCCTTGCCGTCCCACCGCTCGTGGTGGCAGAGCACGAAGGGAATCGCGGGTACGAGCGCCTCGATCCCCTGCAGGATCTGTGCGCCGATCCGCGGGTGCTGTTTCATCAGTGCGTACTCGTCGGGGCTCAGGCGACCCGGCTTGCGCAGAATGGCATCCGGAACGCCAATCTTGCCGATGTCGTGAAGCAGTGCGCCCATCCGCGCAATGGAGAGCCGCTCCCGCTCCCAGCCCAGACGGGCGCAGAAAGCGAGCGTGATGCGGCTCACGCGGTCGGTATGGCCCCGGGTATACGGGTCGCGCGCTTCGATCGAGTTGGCCAGCGCACCCACCGTGGCCACCAGCAGCCGCTCCACCTCTACGGTGCGTTCCCGCACGAGCCGGTACTCCCGGTTCAGATCCTCGGCGTAGGTGATGAGCTGGGCCCGAAGGGCCTCCAGCTCGGCAGTGCTGCGCGCCAGTTGCGCCTTCACGTGGCCGAAGTCGTTCGCCAGGAGGAGGCTCTGCTCACGCCAGTAGCGGACCTCACGCTCCAACTCCACACGGGTCATGCACGCCACATCGTCTTTCATCGCTCAGTCCTCCACCGGACCGAGGAGCTGTTCGACCGCGCTGAGCAGGCGCAGGGGGCTGTACGGTTTGGACAGGTAGACGTCGGGCTCCCCCTCATCCCCGGTGGAACCCACGGGGGGCTCTTTCTCACTGAGCAGGATAACCGGCGTCGTTCCCGCCTTCGCACCTTGCTTGATGGCACGGCACACCTCGACACCGCTGATGCCAGGCATCGACTCGTCGAGGATGACGAGATCGGGCCTGTGCACCTCACGCAGTGCCAACGCCTGTACCCCCCCGGAGGCTTCAATGATCTGGTAGCGGGGGTCGTTCAGGGTGGCCCGGAGCAGGCTGCGGCGCGCATGGTTTGCGTCGGCGATGAGAATTTTCTTGGTCAAACGCCTTTCCTCCTTGAGGGAGTAACGCCACCAAGGATTGCTGTTCGCCGCGCAACGGACAAACTCCTCCTGAGCACTAGGAATAGGAGGAAGGCACCGCCCGCCGGAAAGAGCCCAGGACCTTGACGTAGTTCGCATACTGGGCCAGTTCGGCCAGGGCCTCGCGCACGGGCTCATCGTCCCGGTGGCCCTCGAAGTCGAGGTAGAACACGTACTCCCAGGGCTGGTTGCGCGCGGGACGGGACTCCAGCTTCAACAGGTTGATATTCCGCCGGGCCAGGGCCCCCAGCGCCTGGTAGAGCGACCCCGGCTGGTGGGCCAGAGCGAGGAAGAGCATGGTCTTCTGCGGCCCCTCCTCCCGCGGCGCCGGGGCGCGCTGCAGCTGCACGAACCGGGTGACGTTGTCGCGGATGGTCTGGATGGACTCTGCCAGAACCTCCAGCCCGTACCGCTCCGCGGCCCCCAGACCGGCCACCGCCGCCACTCCGGTCAGGTTCTGCTCCCGGATCATCTTGGCCGAGCCGGCCGTGTCGTAAGTGGCCACCACCTCGACGCCCAACTCCCGCAGGAAACGGTCGCACTGGGCCAGGGCCTGGGGATGGGAGATGACCCGGCGGATGTCGGCGAGGGACTGCCCCGGCAGGGCCATCAGCGCATGGTTCACGGGGTGGAGGATCTCGCCGGCGACGTAGAGGTCATACCGCCGCAGCAGGTCGTAGACCTCGTTGATGGAGCCGGCCTGGGAATTCTCCACCGGGGCGAGGCCGTAGTCCACCTTGCCGCTGGCCACAGCCTCGAAAAGATCCTGGAAGGACTTACAGGGATAGGGCTCCACCGACGGGCCGAACCGGGCGCGCACAGCCTCGTCGCCGTAGGCCCCCAGTTCCCCCTGGAAGGCGACAACCGCCATCGTGCTCACTCCTGAACCATGTTTTCCGGTAATTCTACCACACGTCTGCAATCAGGGCGAGCAGGATGGCATGGGAAACAGGGCTGGAGATGATGGTCTGGCCGTCACTCCTGTGGGTGGGAACGGGGCGGTGCGCAACATCTCGTACTGGAGTGGCCTAGTGCGGGCGGGCGTCGGCGTGGGCGTCGCTCTGGGCAGGCCCTGACTTTGCTTCACGTTGGACGCAGCCCAGTCCGGCGCCGACGGTTCGGACGTGCGACCAGCGCCGTGCAGATCCCACAAGGTTTCGTTCTGAGCAAATGTCCTAAACGCACAAAATCCGCAACACTCTCGTATGATTAGACGGTAAATGGGGATCATAGTGATAAGAGAGCGATCAGTCCCATGTGAACCTGCCTCGGAAGAAATGGAGGAATTGAACCCAGTTTCACGTACTCCCATTATTGACATTATTTGGTGAACATGGGATAATTGCTTCTGCGGATGCGTTGGTCCGGCCCCCGGCCACTAGGTCAAGGCCGTGACACAGAGAAAGAGAAAGGCTGGTGAATGGGTTGAGACAGCAGGCCGATTCGGCCCCGGCAGATCGTTTCACCCCGGAGAACATCCTGCCCCTTCTTCAGACCATCGCCGACCTGGTGGAGAAGCGCTGTCAACGCTTCCTCAGCCGCAACTACGGCCTGACGATGCCACAGTACCAGTTGCTCCTGGCGGCGATGGCAGGTGAGGCCACGACCCTCGGCAGCCTGGCCGACGAGCTGAACTGCTCGCGGGGCAACCTCACCGGCGTCGCCGACCGCCTGGAGCGTGACGGCTGGCTGGTGCGGGAGCGCAGCACGGAGGACCGGCGGGTCGTGAACATCCGGCTCACGGAGAAGGGCATGCGGGTCTGGGAGATCAAGGGCGCACTGGCCAAGGAGATGGCCGACATCGCCAAGATCTGGTCGCCCGACGAGATGATCATCATGCTGCGGGCGCTGGAGCGGCTCTACTACGAACTCAAGGGCGAGGCGCCCAAGGCGGGCGAGGACCTGCCCAAGGCCGCCGGCGAGACCCCCCGGACCGAGGCGATTTAAGGAGGGACCACCTGGTGACGCGCCAGGTGGTCTCCGCGCGACCAGAGCCGGTCCGCACCGCCGCCCCCGGCTCCGTCTCGTGTTCCCCTAGCTCCACGGCCACAGCATCGCCAGCCAGCGCTCCAGCCGGGGGGCAAACGGCCCGGCCATCGCCAGCAGTTCGGTCCGGGTGATGCTCCGGGTGGCGATCAGGGTCCCGCCGTAGAGCACGGGGGCCACCACCAGGGCCATGGCCAGCGCCTCCACCCTTCCCGCCGTCCCCCAGAGGGCGGCCGTCATCCCGGCCAGGCCCATGCCCATCACCAGCGAGGCCACCATCGGGCCCGTCAGGATCCGGCCCCACGGCAGCGGCTCGTCCAGCAGCCGCTCCAACTCCCGCGCGTTCAGCCAGAAGGCGGTGAGGAACATCGCCACCGAGGCCAGGGCCACGCCGTTCACATCCAGGCCCCGGATCGGCGCCAGGAGGGCGTCGAGGGCGAGCTTCAGGCCCATGGCCAGCGTCAGGTTGCGCATCGGAACGCCCGTCTCACCCAGGGCCTGCAGCTGGGCGACGGTCATCCACGTGAGCGGCCCCAGCAGGGCCACCGGACCCAGGTGCCGGAGCGGGTCGGCCGCCAGCGGCTCACCGAAGAGCAGGGCGATGGGCGTCGCCAGGACCATCGCACCGATGGCCACCGGCAGGCAGATCAGGCTCGCCGTGCGCAGCCCGATCAGCACCCGCTGCTGCACGCCGGGCCTGTCGCCGCGGGCCTGGGCGGCCGTGAGCGTGGGCACGATGGCGTTGGCCACGGCGTTGGTGAGCACGAAGGGGAACCAGACCACCTGCACCGCGATGCCCGCGAAGGCGCCATAGAGCGCGGTCGCCTGGGCGGGCGGGTAGCCGGCCCGGAGGAAGCCCCGTTGGACGATGGAGACGTCCAGCACGTTGAGCAGCGGCATGCTGACCGACCCGAGCGTGACGGGCCAGGCCAGCCGCAGCATCCGGAGCCCCAGCCTGCGCGGTGCCCCGGCCGGGTCGGCCCCCTCCACCCTGCGCAGCCTCCCGGTCTTTGGCGTGCCAGCCCGCCTGCCGGCCCCGGTCGCCGCAGGCCCGGCTCCTCCGCTGACCGGAGTGCCTGCCTCCTCCGCGGCCCGCTCCCGGCCGAGCCGCCAGAGCATGAAGAGCACCGAGGCCAGGGCGCCGGCCGTGATGCCCAGGGCCGCCCCTGCCGCGGCGTACTCCAGACCCAGCGGCAGGAGGAGCATGGCGGCGCCCATGGTGACGGCGATCTTGGTGCCCTGCTCCAGCACCGAGGCGACGGCGCTGGGGGTCATCTGCTTCTGCCCCTGCAGGTAGTGGCGGAACACAGAGTCGAGACCGTTCAAGATCACCGCCGGCGCCAGCGCGACCAGCGGCCAGTAGGAGCGGGCGTCGCCCAGGGCGCGGGCCAGGAGGGGCGCCCCGGCCAGCATCAGGCAGGCGGCGGCCCCCCCGGCCAGCAGGCTGTAGGTGAGGGCCAGGCGCAGTACCCGGTGGACCACATCCCACCGGCCCCGCTCGTCGTACTCGGCCACGAGGTTCTGCACCGCCACCGGCACGCCGCCCACGGCCAGGTGGAGCAGGGCGTTGTAGGCGGGCAGGGCCATCTGGTAGATGCCCAGACCCTCGGAGCCGATCATGCGGGTGAGGGGAAGCCGGACCAGGAGGTTGCCGATCTTGATGAACAGCCCGGCCAGCGCCAGGGCCGCGGCGCCCCGGACCACCGACTCCTTCCGGCTCATGCTCGTCCCCCCTCCAGGGGAGGGTATGCGGCACGTGTGCGGAAGATGATGGACAGGGGTCGCGGCAGGAGTTCGCCTCCGATTGGCTAATCCAGTCACTATTCGGGGAGGCGAACTATATCTTCATGGATCAGGCACAGCGGAACCTCTATGTGCTCTGGCTGGGCGTTTTCTGCACGTCCAGCAGCTTTTCGCTGGTGATGCCGTTTCTGCCCCGCTTCATCGGGGAACTGGGCGTGACCGAGAACCTCTACACCTGGTCGGGCATCATCTTCGCCGTCACCTTTCTCTCCAGTTCGATCATGTCGCCCATCTGGGGCAACCTGGCGGACCGCTACGGACGCAAGCCCATGCTGGTGCGAGCGGGCATCGCGCTGGGCGTGATCTACTATCTGATGAGCTTCGTCACCAGCCACTGGCAGCTGCTGTGGCTGCGGGTGCTCAACGGCGCCCTCTCGGGCTTCAACCCGTCGGCCATCGCGCTGGTGGCCACCAACACGCCGGAGGACCGGGTGGGCCGCTACCTGGCCATCATCCAGACCGGCATCGCGACGGGCACCATCATGGGCCCCCTCCTGGGCGGCACCCTGGCCGAACTGGTGGGCATCCGCTGGACCATGCGGGTGGCCGGCACGCTGGACCTGCTGGCCGTCCTGCTCGTGGTGCTGGTGGTGAAAGAGAAGATTATCGGCCTGGGAAAGGCCCGCACCAGCGTGATCGCGGACATCAGGCTGGCCGTCTCCAACCGGCGGCTGGCCGCGCTGATGGTGTCGGCCCTGCTGATTCAGGCCTCGCTGCAGTCCCTGCAGCCGATCCTCTCGAACTTCGTCCCCACCCTGGCGCAGGAGGGTTGGGTCACGGCCATCACCCACCTGCTCTTCGGCGCCGGGGAGGCGACCGACTTCGTCGTGGGTCTCATCTTCGCCCTCCCGGCCATCGCCACGGTGCTGACAGCCGCCCGCTGGGCTCAGGTGGGCGAGCGCATCGGCTTTGCACGCCTGCTCTCACTGGGTCTGGTGGTGGCGGGGCTCCTGGTCCTGCCGCAGTCGCTGGTCCGGACGGTGGGCTGGCTGATGCTGCTCCGCTTCGTCTTCGGCATGGCCACGGCAGCGGTGCAGCCGTCGGTCAACTCGGCGCTGGCGGAGGTGGTCCACCCCTCCTTCCGGGGACGGGCGTACGGCATCAACAACAGTGCGATGAACCTGGGCTCCGTGGTGGGCCCGTCGCTGGGCGGCTGGGTGGCCGACACCCTGGGCCCCCGCGCGGTCTTCGTGGTGACGGGCGTGACGATGATGGCCGCCGCAGCCTGGGTGCAGCGGATGCTGGTGAACCGCAGCCCGGACGAGCCGCTGGTGGGCACGCCGGAGGAGGAGATGGCTCACACGTAGGGGCCGCCGGCGTAATCCGTACCAGGGGGGATGAACATGGTCCTGCGGATCGGCGTCATCGGACAGTCGGGGCCCATCAGCGAGGAGATGCGGGCGGCGGCGTACGCCGTCGGCCGGGCCATCGCCGCCCGGGGGGCGCTGCTGTTCACGGGCGGCCGGGACGGCGTAGTGGCCGCCGCCAGCGAGGGCGCCCGCTCGGCGGGCGGCGTGACGGTCGGGATCCTGCCGGGCGACGACCTGCGGGAGGCCAATCCGTACGTCACCGTGCCGGTCACCACCGGGCTCACGTTCCAGGGGCGGAGCGAGGTGCTGATCCACGCTGCCGACGCCTTCATCATCGTGGGGGGCGGGGCCGGGACGCTCGCGGAGATCGCTGTCGCCTACCTGCACCGGAAGCCGCTGGTGGCCCTGCGGGGCGTGGGGGGCTGGGGCGACCGGCTCCCGACGGCACTGGTGGAGGGGTGCTATCTGGATCACCGGCGGCTGGTGCCGATTCACTTTGTGGAGGACCCGGAGGAGGCAGTGGCGCTGGCGGTGGAGTTGTGCAAGTGCGAGCCGTCCGAGCGGCGACCGCGCCCCCATGGTCTCGGTGATGTTCCGTAAACTGCGCGTACGCGTCAAAGCTGGCCGGGGCTCGGCCCCGGCCAGCTTTTTTCACACTCAGCGCACCGAGTGGGTCGCCAACAGCTCGTCCACTTCGGCGGCTGTGGGCATGGAAGGCATGGCACCCAGGCGGGTGGTGGCCAGCGCACCGGCTGCGTTGGCCCGCAGGAGCGCCTTGTCCGTGGGCATCCCCTGCGCAAGGGAGGCAGCCAGGGTGCCCACGAAGGCGTCTCCGGCCCCGGTGGTGTCGACCGGCTGTACGGGAAACGGCGGGAGGTGCCACTCCCCCTCCGCGTTGACCCGGAAGCAGCCCCGGGAGCCGAGGGTGATGATCACCTCTGAGGGCCCCAGCGCAAGCAGCTTCCGCGCCGCCTCACGCACACCGTCCATCGTATCCGTGTTGATCCCCGTGAGTGCGGCGGCCTCCACCTCGTTGGGAATCAGCACGTCGGTGGACGCCAGCAACTCCTCGGGGAAAGAGCCGGCCGGGGCAGGGTTCAGAATCACGAGGCACCCGTGCTCCTTTCCCAGCCGGGCGGCCTCCACGGTGGCCGGCAGAGCAATCTCGCCCTGGAGCACGACCACCCTTGCCGCTTCGAACACTGGCCGGGCTGCCTGCACATCCTCCGGGGTGACCCGCTGATTCGCCTGTGGAACAATGATGATGCTGTTCTGGCCAGTCGTGTCAATTACAGGCGTGGCCACCCCCGTGCCATGCTCCGCGTCGCGGCGGACGTACCGTGCGTCGACGCCTTCCGCGGTCAGTACCTCCATGAACCGGTCGCCGAAGGCGTCCCGGCCCAGGCGCCCGACCATCGCGCACGGAGCGCCGATCCGGCTGGCCGCGATCGCCTGGTTGAAACCCTTCCCCCCGGGGAACATGGACAGGCTGTCTCCAACCAGGGTCTCACCCGGTTGCGGCCGCCGCTGTGCGCGCACGACCACGTCCATCATGAAGGAGCCCACGACGACCACCGCAGGGGAGGTCTGCCGGGCCACGGGCCCCGGGGTCGTCGCCTGCTTTTCCTGTTCCAACTGCTTGCCCAGCGCTCCGCCGGGATGGAAGCGGTGGAAATCCTCCCGGGAGAAGCCGCGCCTCGCCATGAGCGCAATCGCCAGGGCATCACCCAGCGCCAGCGTGGCCGTCGTGGACACCGTGGGGGCCAAGCCGAGAGGGTCTCCCTCGGCCTCGACCCGGGTGAGCAGGACGACATCCGCCATGCGCGCCAGCGTGCAGTCCGGGCGGGCCGTCATCGCGATGACCTTCGGGCCGATGGGGGCAAGAGCCTTCACGGCCACGACCGTCTCCGCGGTCTCCCCGCTGTGTGAGATCGCAATAACCACGTCGTCCCGGGTGATCATGCCCAGGTCGCCGTGCATCGCCTCGGTGGCGTGCACGAAAGTGGCTGTGGTGCCCGTACTGGCCATGGTGGCGGCGAGCTTGCGGCCGATATGGCCACTCTTGCCCACGCCGAGGAAAACCACACGGCCACGGCAGCGCTCAATGAGGGCCACAGCTTCGACAAAGCTATCATCCAGCGACTGCGCCAGTCGGAGTACTGATTCGCCCTCGAGGCGCAGGAGCCGCCTTGCACTCTCCAGTGCTTTCATCGCAGATCTCCCCCCGGCGGTGCGGCTACCGAAGGATGCCCAGCGCCTGCATGTCCTTCCGCAGTTGCTCGATCTTCTCAGGCGACAGTGCCGTGTTGGGCGCGCAGACCGCGGGAGAGCCGAACCCGAGCAGATGCATGGCGGCCTTCCAGCCGGCCGGCCACGGATCGCGCGTCACCAGCTTGACGAAGGCCATCAACTGCCTGTGAATCGAAAGGGCCTTGGTGCGGTCTCCCTCCTGGATGGCGTTCCACAGCCCCACGCTGTACTCCGGTACCAGGCTGGGCGTCGGCGACATCGACCCCTCGCTGCCAGACCAGAGCGCCGCGTGCATGAAGTCTTCCCAGGACTGGAACACGGTGAACTCGGTGCGTTCCATGGCCAGGAGGGCCTGGTGGTACGCAAAGTCGCCGCCGCTGTCCTTGATGCCGACGATACGGGGATCCTGGGCCAGGCGCTCCACGGTGGGCAGTTCAATCTTCACCTTGGTGACGCCAGGATAGTTATAGAGGACGATCGGAAAGTCGCAGCGCTCCACCACGGTCTCATAGTGGCGGATGACCTGTTCCTGGGTCATGGGAATGTAGAAGGGCGGGCAGAGGAGGGCGCCGTCTGCCCCCAGCCGCTTGGCCCGGAGGGTGGACTGTACGGCCAGGTTAGTGCCGGGCTCGCCGGTTCCCACCAGCACGGGCACCCGGCCCCGGGCGGCCGCCACCACCGCCGCGATGGCCTTTTCCTGCTCCTCCCGCTCCAGCAGGGGCCCCTCGCCGTTGGAGCCCAGTACGACCAAGCCGTGAACGCCTCCGGCAATAGCGTGCTCAGTCTCGGCCTTCAACGCGGGCACATCAACTCGTTCGTCAGACGTGGTGGGAGTGAGCAGAATCGCGTAGACGCCAAAAAACCGAGAAGTAGACATGACTCCGGCTCCTTTCTCACAAGTCTTATCTGCGTTTGGTGGATCCTCCAATGGTAGATCGCCGGATGGTCAGCGTTGGCTCGAGCACAACCCTGCGCGGAATGGTGACGTTTCCTTCCATCCTTTCCAGTAACAGTTGAACGGCGATGGTGCCGAAGGTGTAAGCTGGCTGCTGCGTCACCGTCAGGAACGGGTCGAGCATGGAGGCCAGCTCCACGTCGTCAAAACAGCACACGGCAATCTCATCGGGAATGCGAACCCCGGCCTGGCGGAAGCCAAGCACCAGGCCAACCGCCTGGGCGTTGTTCGAACAGAAGACGGCCGTGGGCCTTTCGGGGAGCTCCAAGATGGTGCGACTGGCCATCATCCCCCCTTCCTTCGTGTAGGGAACCTCCACCTCCAGGCTCGGGTCGTGCTCCACCCCCGCCGCCGCCACAGTCTCCAGGAAGCTTCTGCGCCGGTCGCGGGCGGTCGATATCGTCTGCGGCCCCGCAACCAGGGCGATGCGCCGGTGGCCCAGTCCCAGCAGGTGCTCTACCAGCGCTCTCGTCCCGGCCACGCTGTCGCTGGTGACGAGGTCCACGTCGTCAACCCCTTCTACGCGCCGGTCCACAAGCACTACAGGCACTTGGTTGCTCTGCAGAAAGTCGAGACTTCCCTTTGAAGAGTCACCCACAGGCGCCATGACGAGCGCATCTACTTTTGAGGCGACGAGGGTTTCGATATACTCCCGCTCCTTCTTCGGATCTTCATCCGAGTTGCAGAGCAGAACTTTGTAATGGCTCTTGCGAGCGGCATCTTCGACGCCGCGGGCAATTGTGGTAAAGAACGGGTTTGTGATATCTGGGATGATCAGGCCCAGCACGTTCGTGTGGCCCTGCACCAAACTGCGCGCGATTTGATTCGGAACGTAGTTCAGTTCCTCAATAGCACGGAGCACGCGTTCCCGCGTGGCCGGACTAACGCGCCCGGTGCCGTTCAGAACCCTGGAGACGGTCATAGGCGATACGCCAGCCCGCTCTGCAACATCCACGATCCGTGCCATATGTTCACCTCAGTGTTAACGATATCACCGAAATTGACACCTGGCAAGGGGATTTTTGTGCTCTGTTGTTTGACAAAGAAGTACAGTCGGTTACCGATTTGTACTGGAAGGCGGACCAGGCCGACGACAGCCGGCTCTCACCTCCTCGGTCTCACGCGCCCGATCCGGCCGCAGAAACCAAGTGTGCTGCGCCTTCTCGACACGAAAGAGGCCTTGCACACCGGAAGTGGCCCGACAGGACCAGTGCTCAATGAGCCATCGGAATTGCTCCCTCCCATACTATTTTACCCTTGACTCGCATAGTTGCCAATCGTATACTCGAGTTAGCGTTAACCCGACTGACCCCGCAGATCAGAAGGGAAAACCAACCACAGCACCTGTTAATCGGTCCCGCAACTCAGTCAACCAACCTTCACATGGGAACCAAACTTCAAAGGGGGATCTGTGTGAAAAGAGGACTATCTCTGGCAGTGCTCGTCGCTCTGATCACCAGTCTCGTGGCAGGATGCAGTGGCAGTTCTGGAACAACCTCGTCCCAGTCGACCACCCCTTCGACCAGCAGCGGGAGCCAAACCACAGCAGCCCCGAAGACGGAGAGCAGCAGCGGCACGCCGGCCAAACTGACGGTCTGGGTTAAGAAGCAGCTCGTCGAGGAACAGAACACGATGATCGTCGAACGGGCGAAACAGTTCGGCAAGGAGCACAACGTGGAAGTCTCGGTCGAGGCCATCGCGTATGAGGACTTCTTCCCCAAGTGGACAGCTGCCATCGAGTCGGGCAACACGCCGGACGTCTCGTTCTTCGGCTACCAGGAAGTCGGTCAGTTCTACGCCCAGGGCGTCCTTGAGGAGACCACCGACTTGGTGAAGCGCATCGAGGAGAAGAACGGACCGCTGTACGACAGCATGAAGTCCGCCGTGACGTTCGACGGTAAGATGTACGGCGTCCCGTTCTGGGCCGAGTCCATGGTCCTCTACTATCGCAAGGACCTGTTCGAGAAGGCCGGCCTCCAGGGTCCGCCTGAGACCTGGGAGCAGTTCCGGGAGTACGCCAAGCTCCTCACCGATCCCGCCAACGGGATCTACGGCGCCGGCATCGGTTACGGCAAGGGCAACTCCGACGCTGAGTGGTTCACCCGGTCCGTCATCTGGTCGTACGGCGGCAGCGTCGACGCCAAGGACGGCGTGGTCATCGTGAACTCGCCGGAAACTGTGGAGGCTGCCCAGTTCATCGTCGACATCTTCCTGAAGGACCAGACGACCCCGCCCAGCGCCGTCGGCTGGGATGACAGCGGTAACAACCGGGCCTACCTCTCCGGCCAGGCTGCTATGATCTTCAACACCGGCAGCGTGCTGAACACCGTGAAGAACGAGGACCCGGAGCTGTACGCCAACACCGGCATCGCCCCCATGCCCGCCGGCCCGAAGGGCTCGTTCATCCCAGGCATCAGCAACAACTTCGGCATCTTCAAGAACTCGAAGAACAAGGAACTGGCCAAGGAGTTCATCGCGTACCTGTTGGATGCAGACTGGTACCGGACCTGGATCGAAACGGGCGTTCCGCTCAACTGCCCCGTCTATCCGGCCCTGGCCGAAGAGTCCATCTGGCAGGATCCCTACTACAAGGGCTTCGTGGAGTCCGTCCCGAGCTTCAAGTTCCTCGGCTATCCCAGCGACTACTCGCCGGCCGCCGGTGAGGTGTACAACCTCCGGTACGTCAACGATGCGTTCATGAGCATGCTGGTGGACAACGTCACACCCGCCAAGGCCATCGCCACGCTGCACGACCAAGTCGAGAGTGTCTACAACAAGTAGCAACCAGTCCGGCACAACCGATGTGGAGGGGCTCCGACCCCTCCGCATCCCTTCCCAAACAGTATCAACTAGGCGGGTGCCAAATTCATGACGAGACAACAGAACAGGCTCGCATACTTTCTGATGAGCCCAGTACTCATCTACCTGCTGGCCGTGATGCTGGTGCCGTTTGGCTGGGCCGTCTACGTGAGCCTTACAGACAAGATGGTCGGAGCGCCAGCCACATTCATCGGGCTGGGCAACTACGTTGAGCTGTTCAGGGATAAGTACTTCTGGCGAGCCGTGGTCAACACCCTGATTTTTACCGGGGTTGCCGTTGTGCTCAAGGTTGTCTTCGGCATGGTCATGGCCCTCGTCCTGAATGAAGAGTTGCCACTCCGCAACCTGTTCCGCGTGCTCCTCTTCCTCCCCTGGACGATGCCCACGGTCGTGTCGGTCTTCTCCTGGCAGTGGATGTACTCCGACGTGGGCGGCGTGCTCAACTTCCTGCTCACTCGTACGGGACTCCTCGATCAGCCCGTCGGCTGGCTCTCCACACCCCGCTTGGCGATGTTATCGGTAATCCTGGTGAACGTGTGGCGCGGCACACCGTTCCTTGGCATCGCCATCCTGGCCGGCATGCAGGCCATTCCCAAAGACATTTACGAAGCCGCTCAGGTCGACGGCGCCAACGCCATCTACAAGTTCTTCCGTATCACCCTGCCGCTGGTGCGGGACGTCACCGTCCTGGCTGCCGTCATCACCACGATCTGGACGCTGAACGACTTCGAGATCATCTGGCTGCTGACCCGCGGCGGTCCGGCCAATGCCACGCAGGTATTCTCCACGTACAGCTACACCATCGGCTTCCTGAACATGAACCTGGGCAAGGCCATCGCCATCTCCGTGATCTCCCTGCCCCCGCTAATCTGGCTGATCAACATCGTCACGAAGAAGACGCTGGCAGCCAACCAGTAGGTGAGGAATATGAAGATCGTGCATTTCCTCAGGAAACGGCTGATTCTCTGGTGCACGCTTGCCGTTATGTTGGTGTTCGCCCTCTTCCCCATCTACTGGATGCTGAACACGTCGTTCAAGACCACGCGTGAGATCTACCGGATGACCCCCACCTTCTGGCCGGAGCAGTTTGTCTGGACCGGATACCAGAAACTCTTCGCGTCGGGATTCCTGAACAACGTGAAGAACAGCCTCGTGGTAGCCATGATCGTCACCGTCGTGTCGATCTTCTTCGCCATGCTGGCTGCCTACGCCATCGCCAAGCTCAGCTTCCGGGGACGGGAGATCATCTCCAAGTCGATCCTCTATGCCTATCTGATGCCACGCTCCATCATGTTCATCCCCCTGTACATGCTGGTGACGTCGGCGGGCCTGGCGGACTCCATCTACGGCTTGATGCTGGTCTACCCAACCATCACGGTACCCTACGCCACCTGGATGCTCATCTCGTACTTCACGTCCATTCCCGATGAGATTGAGGAGGCCGCCATGATTGACGGCTGCTCCCGTTTCGGCTCGATGTTCCGGGTGGTGTTCCCGCTCTCGGCCCCGGGCATTTCCGCCACGGCGATCTTCTCCTTCACGCTGTGCTGGAGTGAGTACCTGTACGCCCTGGTGATTGTGTCCAAGGCCGCACAGAAGACGATCCCGCTGGCCCTTTCGGACATGGTGGTGGCCGACGTAGCCGCCTGGGGTCCCCTCATGGCCGGCTCCATCGTCGCCGCCATCCCGGTGATGATCCTGTACCTGCTTGTCTCACGCAACATGGTAAGCGGCATGACGCTCGGAGGGATTAAGTAATGAAGGTGCTGGTGACGGCCACCAACTATTCAGTGCTCTGTCAGGAGGCCAAGCAGCTGCTCCTCAGCCACGGCTGCGAGATCATCGAGA
>NZ_JBFNEH010000030.1:0-48908 GCF_040797425.1 Symbiobacterium sp.
CGTGAACAGCTTCTCGCTCACCATCAACGGCGAGCCCGTGGATTACGGACTCGAGGGCGGCCCGTATACCCTGCATATCAAGAAGAGCGGGTAGACTGGTCCGGCCGTACACGGCCGGACCAACACGCGCCGCCCGGCGCAGGCAGCGTTTGGAACGTTTCATGCGGCCGCCGGTCGGGGGATAGCGCGCACACGCGCCGCTCCATACTACCCGATGGAGGTGGCGCGCTGTGCGTCGGATTGTTCGCTTGCTCACAGCCTTGCTCGCGCTGGCCGCCACAGGCTGGCCGGCCGCCGGCGCGGCGGCTGCACCGGTTCCCCTCATCGAACACTTCCGCCAGCAGGTGGAACCCCCGCCCCGGCTCTGGGCCAACGGGGCGATTTTGCTGGACGCCGCCACGGGGGACGTGCTCTGGGCGCACAACGCCCACGCGCGGCTCCACCCGGCCAGCACCACCAAGGTCCTCACGGGCCTGATCGCCCTGGAGCGGGGCGACCTGAATGCCAAGGTGAGGATCTCCCGCCGCGCGGCCACCACGCCGGGCAGCTCGATGTACCTGCGGGAGGGGGAGGTCCACACCCTCCACGACCTGGTGTACGGGCTGCTCCTGCGCTCGGGGAACGACGCGGCCGTGGCCATCGCCGAGGCCATCGCCGGATCGGTGGAGGACTTCGCCGAGTTGATGAACGAGCGCGCCCGGCGGCTCGGGGCCAGGAACTCCCACTTCGTGAACCCCCATGGGCTCACGCACCCGGAGCACCTCAGCACCGCCTACGACCTGGCGGTCATCACCCGGGCGGCGCTGCAGAACCCCCTCTTTGCGGAGATCGTGGCCACCCCGGTGAAGGAGCTCACCTACGAGGAACTGGGGCGCAAGGTGGTGCTCTACAACACCAACCGGCTGCTCACGTGGCTGGAAGGCGCCGACGGCGTGAAGACGGGCACCACCGATGCGGCAGGGGCCTGCCTGATCTCCAGCGCCACCCGCGGCGAGCAGAAACTGATCGCCGTGGTGCTGGGCGCCTCCAACCGGTGGCGGGAGTCGGCTGCCCTCCTGGAATGGGGGTTCCGGAACTTCCAGGTGGCCCGGCTGGGGCGGGCCGGGGAGGTGCTGGTCCACCTGCCGGTGAAGGGCGGAAAGCGCCGCAGCGTGCCCGTCAGCTTCGGACGGGAGCTGGCGGTGGTGCTGCCGCAGCCCGCTGAGCCGCCGCGGATGGAGGTCGACCTGGCGGCCTCCGTGCCGGCCCCTGTGCGGGCCGGGCAGGTGGTGGGCCGGGCCCGGGTGGCAACGCCGGGAGAGAGCGGCGGCGAGCGCTGGGTGGAGCTGGTGGCGGCGCAGTCGGTTCCGGCGGCTTCGTGGCTTGACCGTGTCCTGCAGGTTCTACTATCATTGGTCGAGGCCGAAGATATTTTAGAATTACACCTAGTGCCTGGATATAATGGGCAAGGATACCGCCGTTAGCCCCTTCAGGAACGGTCACCAAGGGCCGGAAACCAAGCGGAAGAGGCATCAACTGGCTCTATGCCCGTTTTTTGCTTGAGCACACATTCACAAACGGGATGACATTTGCTGTGGCACCTTGGTATACTGTCTAGGTAGAGTCGGCTGTACTTTAGACCAGGTACGCAAGACCAAGGTCTGGTTGGGTAGGCCGGATTTGTTCAGTCATTCACAATCCTGCGCGTCCGTTACAGTCTATTGTAACCAGAAGGAGGCTGGCGAATGCACCCGTACCTGCCCCTGCTCATCTATTTGCTCGTGGCGCTGGTCTTTGCGGCGGCCATGAGCATTCTGGGCACCAGCTTCGGGCGGAAGAGGCCCGAGCCGTACAAGTTGCAGCCTTATGAGTCCGGTCATCCCACAGCCCCGTTCACCGGGCGGTTCCCGGTGAAGTTCTACCTGGTGGCCATGCTCTTCGTCGTGTTCGACGTCGAGACGGCGTCGTTCTACCCGTGGGCCGTCAACCTGCGCAGCCTGGGCGCCTTCGGCCTCGTCGAGATGGTCACCTTCATGGCGGTGCTGGCCATCGGCTACGCCTATGTCTGGAAGAAGGGAGGCTTCAACTGGCGATGAGCGCTGACGGCGTCTTCACAGACCAGGGTGGCTTCCTCACCACCACTGTGGATGGATTCCTGCGGTGGGCGCAGGCCAACTCGATCTGGCCGCTGACCTTCGGCCTGGCCTGCTGCGCCATCGAGATGATGAACCTGGCTTCCGGACCCCGCTACGACATCGCCCGGTTCGGCTCCGAGGCGTTCCGCGCCTCGCCCCGTCAGGCCGACCTGATCTTCATCTCCGGCCGCGTCTCCAACAAGATGGCGCCGGTGATCAAGCAGGTCTACAGCCAGATGCTGGAGCCCAAGTGGGTCGTGGCCTTCGGTGCCTGCGCCTGCTCCGGTGGCATCTTCGACAACTACGCCGTCATGCAGGGTGTGGACAACCTGCTGCCGGTGGACATCTACGTTCCCGGCTGCCCGCCGACCCCCGAGGCGGTCATCTACGCCGTGCAGAAGCTGCGTGACCGCATCCGGAAGGATGACCCGAGGGGAGGCGTGATCGTCCGTGGCTAACAACGCGATGCAGGACCGGGTGAACGCCGCCCGGGAGCGCGTGAATCACGAGGTCATCCCTGCCCTGCTCGAGGCCTTCCCCGGCCAGGTAGAGGTCATCCCGCCGACCAACGATCAGATCCCGCAGGTCTACGTCGCCAGCGCGGTGCACGAGTCGGTGGCCCGGTGGCTGAAGGAGCGGGGCTTCCACATGCTGGTCGACATCACCGCGGCCGACTACTGGCCGAAGCGGGAGCCGCGGTTCGAACTGGTCTACCACCTCAGGGAGATGCCGGAGAAAGACCCGAAGGGCGAGAAGGGCCTCGGGATGATCCGGATTCGGGTGAAGCTCACCGAGAAGGAGCCTGTGCACACCCTGAGCCACATCTGGCCCATGGCGATTGCCGCCGAACGGGAGATCTGGGATCAGTTCGGCCTCAACATCGTGGGCCATCCGAACCTGACCCGCATCCTGAATCCCGACGACTGGGAAGGGCACCCGCTGCGGAAGGACTACCCGCTGCGCGGCCCGCGCGCCCTCATCAAGCCGGAGATGCCCGCCGACGAGAACCGGTACCACCCGTTCGTCGACGCAGAGCCGGCCAAGGAAGGAGAGTAGGGTGAACATGGCGGAAGAGCTGGAGAAGGAGGAGCAGCGCCCCGAGCGGATGACGCTCTCCATCGGCCCGCACCACCCTGCCACGCACGGCGTCCTGCGGGTGAAGCTGACGCTGGAGGGCGAGACCGTCGTCGACGCCGAGCCCGAGACCGGCTTCCTGCACACGGGCATCGAGAAGACCGCGGAGAACCTCACCTGGAACCAGGCCACCACGGTGATGGACCGCATGGACTACCTCGCGCCCATCTCCAACAACACGGGCTACATCCTGGCGGTGGAGAAGCTGCTGGGCATCGAGGACCGCATCCCCGAGAAGGCCCGGGTGGCCCGGGTGATCCTGCTGGAGCTGAACCGGATCGCCTCCCACCTGGTCGCACTGGGCACCGGCGGCCTGGACTACGGCAACATCGGCACGCCCATCTTCTGGGCGTTCGAGCTGCGCGACCGCATCCTCGACATCTTCGAGCACACCACCGGCCAGCGCATGAACCCCTCGTACATGCGGGTGGGCGGCCTGGCCTACGACCTGCCCCACAACTTCAAGGAGATGGTGGAGGACTTCCTGAAGCTGGCCCCGAGCCGGATTCAGGAGCTGCGTGACGTGATGCTCTACAACCCGATCTTCATGGACCGGTCCAAGGGCGTGAGCGTCATCACCTACGAGGACGCCCTCAAGTGGGGCCTCACCGGCCGGAACCTGCGGGTGACCGGCTCGGACTACGACGTGCGCAAGTACTACCCGTACCTGGGTTACGAAAACTACGACTTCAAGGTGCCGGTCTACACCGACGGCGACTCGTGGTCCCGCGTGGCGATCACCTTCGACGAGATGTTCGAGTCGCTGAAGATCATCCGCCAGGCGCTGGACAACCTGCCCTGGGATGACCGGTACATCATTGACGACCGCAAGCTGGTGCTGCCGCCCAAGCAGGAGCTGAAGCACTCCATGGAGGCGCTGATCCACCACTTCAAGCTGGTGCAGCACGGCTTCGACGTTCCGGCGGGCGAGGTCTACCAGGCCATCGAGTCGCCCCGGGGCGAGATCGGCTTCTACGTGATCTCCGACGGCGGCAACAAGCCCCTCCGGGTGCGGGTCCGTCCGCCCTCGTTCTACGCCGTCTACTCGCTGCCGCTGCTCCTGCGCGGCCAGCTGCTCGCTGACGTGGTGGGCGCCATCGCCACCATCGATCCCATCTTCGGGGAGGTGGACCGCTAAATGGCTGAGCACCAGAAGAAGGCCACGATTCAGGAGGTCCACCCGCCCCGGTGGCCGGAGACCTGCAAGGAGGAGGTGGCGGAGATCCTCCGCCGCTATCCCGAGGGCCGCGAGCAGTCGGCCATCCTGCCGCTGCTCCACCTGGCCATGCGGGAGCGGGAGGGGCGCTACGTCGCCCTCTCCGACATCGAGGCCATCGCCGAGATCTGCGGCGTTACCCCTGCCTACGTCGAGTCGGTCTGCTCCTTCTACTCGATGTACAAGCGCAGGCCGATCGGAAAGTACCTGATCACCGTCTGCGGCAACATGGCCTGCCACCTGCTGGCGGGCGGCGACAAGCTCGTGCAGCACATGGAGCAGACCCTGGGCATCAAGGCGGGCGAGACCACGCCCGACGGCCTGATCACCCTCGAGGTGACGGGGGAGTGCCTGGCCGCGTGCGACCTGGCTCCGGTGATCCAGGTGGACGGCGAGTACGTCGTGAAGCTGACCCCCGCAAAGTTCGACGCCCTGGTGGCTGCCCTGCGCTCCGGCGAGGGCCCCGACCGCTTCCTGGAGAAGCTGCCGCTCATGAACGGCGAGAACCAGGACGAGTGGCCGGGCTTCGGTCCTGCCCCCGACGCGGCGGCTGAGGCCGCTGCGGCCGCGCCGGCCGAGTCCTCCAGCGAGGCTCCGGCGCCGGCGAAGGGCGAGTAACGAGGAGGCAGAGAAGCGATGCAGTTTGAACCTGTGCTCACAAAGGGCATCGGGAAGGTCGACCTGACCAACATCGATGTGTACGAGGCGCAGGGCGGGTATCAGGCACTTCGCAAGGCGCTCACCATGGAGCCCCAGGCGATCGTGGAGGAGGTCAAGAAGGCGAACCTCCGCGGCCGCGGCGGCGCCGGCTTCCCGGCGGGTGTGAAGTGGAGCTTCCTGCCCAACGACGGGCGGCCCCGCTACCTCTGCGTCAACGCCGACGAGTCTGAGCCCGGCACCTGCAACAACCGCACCCTCATCTACGCCAATCCGCACCAGCTGATCGAGGGCATCCTCATCACCGCCTACGCCAACCGCATCAGCCAGTCGTTCATCTACATCCGCGGCGAGTTCAAGCGCGGCGCGGAGATTCTCATGAAGGCCATTGAGGACGCCCGCAAGAAGGGCTACGTGGGCAAGAACATCCTGGGCACCGATTTCAGCCAGGAGATCACCGTCCACCGCGGCGCCAGCGCCTACATCTGCGGCGAGGAGTCGGCCCTGCTGAACTCGCTGGAGGGGCGCCGCGGCGAGCCGCGTGTGAAGCCCCCGTTCCCGGCGGTGGTGGGCCTCTATGGCTGCCCCACCATCATCAACAACGTGGAGACCATCTCCAACGTGCCGCACATCGTGAAGAACGGCTGGGAGTGGTACACCAAGATCACGGCCAACCCGTCCAACCCGAAGTCGTGCGGCCCGAAGCTCTTCACCGTCTCCGGCTGCGTGCAGCGGCCCGGCAACTACGAGCTGCCCATGGGCGTGAAGCTGCGGGACGTGATCGAAATCGCCGGCGGCCTCCGGCCCGGCCGGAAGCTGAAGGCGGTGCAGCCCGGCGGCTCCTCGACCCCGATGCTGACCCCGGAGCACCTGGACGTGCCCATGGACTTCGAGTCCGTGGCGGCGGCGGGGTCGCTTCTGGGCACCGCGGCGGTGATCGTCTACGACGACACCGTGGACCTGGTGGATGTGGCGCTCTACTGGACGCGCTTCTACGCCCACGAGTCCTGCGGCCAGTGCACGCCGTGCCGGGAAGGCACCCACTGGCTCCAGCGGATCTTCGAACGCATCAAGGCCGGCGGCGGCACCGAGGCCGACCTGAAGGTCATTGCCGACATGCAGACCCAGATGGCCGGCACCACGATCTGCGTGCTCTCGGACGCCGCAGCCACGTTCCCCGTTTCGCTGCTGAAGCTCTTCCCCGAAGAACTTGACCGCTACATCAAGCGCGCAAAGGAGGTGCGGCCGGCGTGAGCGAGCAGCAGCTGGTCACCGTCACCATCGACGGTCGCACCGCGCGGGTGCCCAAGGGCACGCTCCTGGTGGAGGCGGCGAGGTCGGTGGGCATTGACATCCCCGTCTTCTGCTACCACCCGAAGCTGGACCCCGTGGGCGTCTGCCGTATGTGCCTGGTCCAGATCGAGAAGATTCCCAAGCCCCAGCCCGCCTGCACCACGCAGGTCACCGACGGCATGGTGGTGCACACCCAGACCGACCGTGTCGCCGACCTGCGCCGGGGCGTGCTGGAGTTCCTCCTGCTCAACCACCCGCTGGACTGCCCGGTCTGCGACAAGGGCGGCGAGTGCGACCTGCAGGATCTGACCTTCGCGTACGGGCAGACCACCAGCCGGCTCGTGGACGGCAAGGTCCGCAAGGACAAGGCCGTCGAGCTCGGCAACTTCATCGTCCTCGACAACGAGCGCTGCATCCTCTGCCGGCGCTGCGTCCGCTTCGACAACGAGGTCGCCACCGAAGGCAACCTCATCATCGAAGAGCGCGGCCACCTGAACAAGATCACCACGATGGACGGCCAGGAGTACAACTCGTACTTCAGCGGCAACACCATCGAGCTCTGCCCGGTGGGCGCCCTCACCTCTGAGCTCTATCGGTTCCAGGCCCGGCCGTGGGACCTCTCCAAGGTGCCGTCGGTCTGCACCGGCTGCTCGGTGGGCTGCAACGTGAACCTGGAGTTCCGGCACGGCCAGCTGCTCCGGCTCACCAACCGGGAGAACCCGGCCATCGACAACGGCTGGCTCTGCGACCGGGGCCGGTTCAACTACAAGTATGTGCAGGCCGGCGAGCGGCTTACACAGCCCTTGGTGAAGCGCGACGGCCAGTTCGTGCCCGTCACCTGGGCCGAGGCCTTCCGCGTGATCACCGAGCGCTTCCAGGCCGTTGCGGCCCAGAAGGGCGGCCGGGGCTTCGGCGTGATCGGCGGCGGGAAGCTCACCAACGAGGAGGCGTACCTGCTCGGCAAGTTCGCCCGCCTCGCCCTCAAGACCAACAACGTCGACCACCGGGTGGACGGCCAGGTCGTCGCCTCCGTCGGCGCCTACCCGGGCCGGCAGGCCGACCTCTCCAGCGCCGAGGCCATTCTCGTCGTGGACGTGGACCCGGCCGAGACCGCCCCGGTGATGGACCTGCGCATCCGGCGCATGGCCGACCGCAAGCTGGCGAAGATCGCCGTCATCGGCTCGGTGCTGCCCCGGTACCGGGGCCGCCACGCCCGGATGCAGCTCAGGCCCGGCCAGACCGCCGCGGCGCTGAGAAGCCTGGCCGCCGTCGTGGCCGGCGGGAAGGCGCCGAAGTCCGAGTTCGACCCCGAAGCGCTTACGCAGATGGCCGCCCTGTTCACCGGCGGCAAGCGGGTCGCCATCGTCTGGGGCGGCGAGAACGCCGAGACCGGCCGGGCGCTGCTGGAGCTGGCGGCGGCCCTCAAGACCGCCGGCAATCCCGTCTCGATCCTGGTGCCCGGCGCCCAGAACAACAGCCGCGGCGCCGAGGCGATGGGCGTCCTGCCCGGCTACCTGCCCGGCTTCTACAACGTGGCCGACAGCAAGAGCCGCGAGGCGGTGGCGAACGTGTGGCTTAACCGGAACCTGCCCACCGAGCCCGGCCTCGACACCGGCGCCATGCTGAAGGCCGCGGCCGAGGGCGAGATCGAGGCTCTGTACCTGGCCGGCGCCAACCTGATGAACACCTACCCCGACCGCACCCTGGTCCAGGCTGCGCTGGAGAAGGCGTTCGTGGTGGCGGTGGACCTGTTCCTGAACGAGACCGCCCAGCTGGCGGACGTGGTGCTGCCCGCCGCGGCGCTGGGCGAGAAGACCGGCTCGTACACGGCCCTCGACGGCGCCGTGCAGACCGTGAAGGCCGCCAAGCGGCCGGAGGGCCAGGCTCAGGCGGACGGCGACATCCTCGTGGCCCTGGCGGCCGCCCTTGGGGTGAAGATCGCCTCCTCTCCGGCCGCCACCGCCGCCGAGATGGCCCGGCTGGTCGGCAAGCTGGAGGAAGGTGCCGTTCTCAAGGGGGCGCCCACCACGCTGCTGCAGGGGCCGGCGGCGGAGGCGACGGCCGCAGCCCTCGGCGAGGGTCAGCTCTGGCTGGTGCCGGTGCACCGGCTCTATGCCGGCGGCTCCACGGCGCAGTTCGACAGTGCGTTCAACCACGTGCTGCCCGAGCCGGCGGCCCTGTTCAACCCCGACGACGCCGCCCGCCTCGGAATCGCCAGGGGCGACCGGGTGGAGCTGGCGGCGGGCGAGGCGAAGCTGAGCCTCACCGCGGCCATCGACCGGCGGGTCGTCCCGGGCACCGTGCAGGCGATCCGGCGCCTGAGCGCCGCGCCCGTAAATGCCCTGACCAGAGGCGCCGCCCCGGTGGCCGTCACCGTGGCGAAGCTGGCCGTGGAGGTGGCGGACTGACATGAACATGTGGATGACGGTGCTGCTCCTGGTCGTGAAGGCGCTGGTCCTTGCCGTGACCGTGACCCTGGTCGTGGCCATCTTCCTGCTCTTCATGCGGAAGTTCCTGGGCTACTTCTCGTACCGGGTCGGTCCGACCAAGGTGGGCCCCTGGGGCGTGCTGCAGCCGATTGCCGACGTGGTGAAGATGCTCTTCAAGGAGGACATCATCCCCGAGAAGGCTGACCCGATCATCTATCGGCTGGCGCCCATCATCGCCTTCTTCTGCGCCCTGGGCGTCTGGGTGGTCATTCCCTGGGCCCCGCGGGGCGAGTGGTCGGCGATGGCCGACCCCAACGCCGGCGTACTGGTGATGCTGGCCATCACGTCGATGAGCGTCTACGGCGTGGCCCTGGGCGGCTGGGCCTCGCAGAACAAGTATGGTCTGCTGGGCTCCATGCGTTCCACCGCCCAGATGATCTCCTACGAGCTGGCCATGGCCATGGCGCTGCTGGGCGTGATCCTGATGACCGGCTCGGTGAGCATGTTCGACATCGTGGACGCCCAGCGCAACGTGATCAACCTTTTCCCGCAGTTCCTGGGCTTCCTGGTCTACTTCACCGCCGCCCTGGCGGAGGCCGGCTGGACCCCCTTCGACCTGCCGGAGAGCGACGCCGAGTTGGTGGGCGGTTACCACACCGACTACGGCGGCATGCGGTTCGGCCTCTTCTTCCTGAGCGAGCTGACGCATGCGGTCAACGCCGCGGTGCTGACCACCACCTTCTTCCTCGGCGGCTACAACCCGTGGTTCGGCCTCGCCATGATCCCCGGGTTCGTCTGGTTCCTGATCAAGGTCTGCTTCCTGCTGTTTGTGCTCTACTGGATCAAGTGCACCTTCCCCCGCTTCCGCTACGACCGGCTGATGGTCTTCGGCTGGAAGGTGCTTCTCCCGGTGGCGGCCCTGAACCTGGTGGGCACGGCCATCTACGTGGCCCTCTGGGGCTAGCCGGCGGGCAGGGAGGTGTTGATTCGTGAATGCAGTCACGGCAATCGCCAAGGGCATGGCGACGACCCTGAAGGTTCTGTTCCGCAAGAAGAGTACTATTGACTATCCCTACGTAAAGCGCACCCGGGCCCCGCGCTTCCGGGGGCGGCACGAGCTGCGCACCTACGAGAACGGCCTGGAGATGTGCGTCGGCTGCGAGCTCTGCCAGGTGGCCTGCCCGGCGGCGGCCATCACGGTGCAGGCGGCGGAGAACGACCCGGACCATCCGCACAGCCCCGGCGAGCGTTATGGGTACCGGTATCAGGTGGACCTGCTGCGCTGCATCTTCTGCGGCATGTGCGAGGAGGCCTGCCCCACGGAGTGCCTGCACCTCACGCAGGAGTTCGAACTGGCCAACTTCACCCGCGAGTCGTTGGTGCTGCAGAAGGATCAGCTGCTCAACCGGAATCCCTCGGGCTTCAAGGTGCCCCTCAACGTCTACCCCCCGTTCCGGCGTAAGGCGGTGAACTCATGAACCTGGTCTTTATCCTTGCGGGTTTGATGGCCATCGCCGGCGTCGTCGGGGTGATCCTGGCCCGGCAGCCGGTGCACCAGGTCATCGCCACGGTGTTCAGCTTCATCGGGCTGGCGGCGCTCTACCTCAGCCTGCAGAACGAGTTCCTGGCTGTGATCCAGCTGATCGTCTACGGCGGCGCCGTCATGATCCTGTTCCTGTTCGTCATCGCACTGCTCTCCGCCCGGAAGGATCCGGTGGAGAAAGACGTGGGGAAGCTCACTCCGCCCACCATCGCCGGCTTCGCGGTGGGCGGCGCCCTCCTGGTCATGCTCGGCATCGTGGGCCTTTTCGGCGCCGAGGGCAACCGGGGCTGGACCGCGGTGCCCGAGCAGTTCGGCCAGGTGGGCGAGTTCGGCCACGAGCTGCTCACCACGTACGTGTTCCCGTTTGAAGTGATTGCATTCGTCCTGATGGTGGCCGTGATCGGGGTCATGATCCTGGTCGGCCGGCACAGGGCGTAGGGAGGAGGAGAGAGCCCATGCCTGCATTCTCGCTGAATGCCTACGTTGCCCTCTCCGCCGTCCTGTTCGCCCTCGGCGGCATCGGCGTGCTGGTCCGGCGCAGCCCGCTGGCCATGCTCATGTCCATCGAGCTGATGCTCAACTCGGCCAACCTGCTGTTTGTCGCCTTCGGACGGGCGCACGGCGGCTACGAGGGCCAGATCATGGCCTTCCTGGTGATCACCGTCGCCGCGGCCGAGGTGGCCATCGGCCTGGCGCTCACGGTGCTGTTGTTCAGGCGCCGCGAGCACGCAGACGTGGACGAGGTTACCGACCTGAAGCTCTAAACCACCCGGGAAGGAAGTGTGACCATGAACCTCGCCTGGATGCTGCCGGCCATCGTCGTCGTTCCGCTCCTGAGCGCGGCGGTCGTGGGCTACTTCCGGAACACCTGGTCCAAGACCACGGTGTCCTGGGTGGCCTGCGGCTCTGTCGCCGCCTCGTTCGCAATGACGGTGGCCCTGGCGGTGCAGTACTGGGGCGCCGCCGAACCCGAACCGATCCGCTCCGCCCTCACCTCGTGGGGGAGCCTCCTGGACCTCGGCCTGGTGGCGGATGGGCTCTCCCTCTGGTGGGCCCTGGTGGTCACCGGCGCCGGCCTCCTGATCCACATCTACTCGACGGCTTACATGCGGGAGGACGAGTCCTACGGCCGCTTCATGGCCAAGATGAACTTCTTCATCTTCGCCATGTCCATGCTGGTGCTCTCGGACAACTTCGCCGGCATGGCCATCGGCTGGGGTTGCGTGGGCCTCGCCTCCTACATGCTGATCGGCTTCTACTTCACGAAGCCCTCGGCGCAGAACGCCGCCATCAAGGCGTTCGTCATGAACGTCATCGGCGAGGCGGGGCTGTTTGCCGGCATCGCCTTCATCTACGCCAACTTCGGCTCCTTCAAGTTCGATGACGTCTTCGGCGCCATCGCCCAGGGGCAGGTCAGCGTCGCGACGCTGAACCTGATCGGCATCCTGCTGCTCACCGGCGCCGTGGCCAAGTCGGCCCAGCTGCCGCTGCACACCTGGCTTCCCTACGCCATGGAAGGCCCGACCCCGGTCTCCGCCCTGATCCACGCTGCCACCATGGTGACGGCCGGCGTCTACCTGGTCTCCCGGGCCCACCCGCTCTACGAGGTGGCCACGGGCGCAGCGCTGACCGTCGCGTGGATCGGCGGCCTCGGCGCCCTCTTCGGCGCCCTGGTGGCCGCGGGCCAGTTCGACATCAAGCGGGTGCTGGCGTTCTCGACCCTCTCGCAGATCGGCTACATGTTCCTGGGCAACGGCCTGGGAGCTTACGTAGCCGCCGACTTCCACTTCTTCACCCACGCCTTCTTCAAGGCCGGGCTGTTCCTCACCGCCGGCATCGTGGTGCACCACTACCACGGCGACCAGGACATCCGGCACATGGGCGGCCTCTGGTACCGCGACCGGTTCGCCGCCATCTGCTTCGGCCTCGCGGCGCTGGCCCTGATCGGCCTGCCGCCGTTCTCGGGCTTCTTCTCCAAGGACGAGATCCTGCTGGCTGCGTTCCAGCACGGGCAGTGGGCCCTGTTCGCCATCGCCGTGCTGGCCGCCGGCATGACCGCCTTCTACAACGTGCGCCTCTACAGCCTGGTCTTCCTGGGCGATGCCTATGTGCCCCAGGTGAAGGCGGTCGGTAAGAAGAAGGCCCGGGCTGCGCAGCTGGAGCCGCAGGCGCACGCCGAGCACGAGCACGCCACGCCTGCGGCCATGAAGTGGCCGGTGGCCATCCTGGCCGTGCTGTCGGTGGTCTCGGGCTGGCTCTTCTTCGGCCACTACCAGCTCTCGGCCCTCGAGCCGGCCTTCCCGACGCTGGAGCTGCACCACGAGCCCATCAACTGGGTGGTGGCCGGGCTTTCGGTGGCGGTGGCCCTGGTGGGCGGCCTGATCTCCTGGTACCTGTACCGGCCCGACGGTGTGCGGCGGGCGCTGGAGCTCGACCCGCAGTACAAGCCGGGCATCCTGTACAACATGTTCTACGTTGACACGCTGTACGATTACGCCTTCGTGCGTCCGGCCAGGGCAGTGGCCGAGTTCGTGGGCGACCTGTTCGACCCGAAGGCCGTCGACGGCATCGTGAACGGCCTGGGCGTCCTCGCCCGGGAGCTGGGCGGCCGGCTCCGCCGCTGGCAGAACGGCCTGGTCCGCTCCTACGCGCTTACCGTCTTCTGCGGCGTGGTGCTGGTGGTCGCGTACTACGTGTTCTACGTGTAAGCACCCGGTGGTCATGTAAGGAGGGGCTCGCGTGCCAGTCGATCTCAACTTCACGATAGCGGCGCCGCTCCTGGCGCTGGCCGCCGGGGCGCTGCTGATCCTACTGTTGGACCTGCTGTTCAAGTATGAGAAGATCCAGGGGCTCATGTACGCAGCGGCGGCCGGCGCTGTGCTCGTGGCGGGCTACTACCTGCTGCCGCTCTGGCAGGGGGTCTCGGAGCCCACCGGCTTTGCCGGCATGCTGGTGATGGACCGCTTCGCCGCGGTCTACGGCGGGGTGCTGCTCGTCGCGGCCCTGCTGGCCACCCTGCTCTCCATCGGGCGGGTACACGAGGACAACTCCGGGTACCTGGCCCTGCTGCTCTGGGGCGCCATGGGCATGGTGCTCCTGGGCGGCGCCGGCAACCTGATGATCATCTTCCTGGGCATCGAGCTGCTGAGCCTGGCGCTCTACGTGATGATCGCCTTCGCACCGGAGCGCATGCAGGCCCGGGAGGCGGCCTTCAAGTACTTCGTGCTTGGCTCGGTGGCCGCCGCGTTCCTGCTCTTCGGCTTCGCCCTGATCTACGGCGCCACCGGTACCATGTCGCTTGCCGGCATCGCCGAGGCCGCCCGGGCGTACAGCAGCGAGGGCGCCTGGACCGTCGGCCTGTACTACAAGGTGGGCGTGGGCCTCGCCATCGTGGGCCTGGGCTTCAAGATGGCCCTGGTGCCCTTCCACATCTGGGCGCCCGACGTCTACCAGGGCGCGCCGACGCCGGTGACCGCCTTCATGGCCATCGGCACCAAGGCGGCGGCCTTTGCCGCCATGGCCCGGCTGCTGGTGGCGGCGGTTCCGGTTCAGTACCAGCCGTCGTTCCTGCTGCCGCTTTCGATTCTGGCCTTCGCCTCGATGATGCTGGGCTCCACGGTGGGCATCTGGCAGAGCGACCTGAAGCGCCTCATGGCCTATTCGGGCATTGCCAACGCCGGCTACCTGATCATGGCCATTCCCGGCCTCGGGCTGGACGGGCTCTCGGCGGCTGCCTACTACCTGGCCGCCTACGGCTTCGCCGTCATGGGCATCTTCGCCGTGGTGCGCCTCCTGGAGGCGCAGGGGGTGGACGGCTCCCAGCTCGCCAACCTGAAGGGGCTCTTCTACCGCGAGCCCTGGGTGGGCGTCTGCCTGGCCGTGCTCTTCTTCGGCCTCGCCGGCGTCCCGCCCACGGGCGGCTTCGTGGGCAAGGTGCTGCTGGCCATCGCCGCCGTCCGGGGCGACGCCTGGATCGTGCTTACGGGTCTCATCCTCTCCACCGGCATTTCCGCCTACGTCTACCTGAAGGTGATCGGAACCGCCTTCACCCGTGCGCAGGAGGCGCCGGCGGCAGAGGAGGGAGCGGTAGCCCAGGCGAACACGCGCACCGCCGCCCAGGTGGTCTTGGCCATCGCCACGGTCGGCACGCTGGTCCTGGGCGTGTTGCCCGGGCCGGTGGCCGCGCTGCTCCGTGTCGCACTGGCCGGTATGTAGCTACACGTGCAGAGGTGTTCCGCAGACAGGGAGACCCGGGTGAGCATCTGCTCGTCCGGGTTTTTCTTGTGCCCAAAACCTGCAGGGACCCCATTCCTTGATACTGATAACCGTTATCAGTTATACTCATTGGAGCGTGATGCAGCGGGGGGAAGTGAAGGATGGGCGATCTCGGCGGCCTACCCGTGCTCCGGTGCCTCGGCGGGCGGCAGTTGGTGGTCGGCGCCCGGCGGGTGCTCGACGTCCCGGCGGCCCGCCATGGCCGGTTCATCTGGCTGAGCGGCGGGTGCGCGAGCGTCGTGGGGGATGGGCCCCGGAGCCGCTGGGCCTGCCGGCTGGAGCCGGGCGAGGTGCTGCTGCTCTGCCCGGGCGAACAGGCGCGCATTCGGAGCGCCTGCGACCAGTCGGCCGAACTGCACCTGCTGGAGTTCGAGGCCGAGGGCGACGGGCTGGAGCGGTACGCCTCGCGGATGGGTCCTCCCGTGCCCGTGCGGCTGCCGGGCGCCGCGCACGTGCTGGAGGGGGCGGGTGCAGGCCTGAGCGGTGCGGCGGCCGACTGGGGTGAAGCCGGGCCGGCTGACGTGATCGCCTTCCTGCGCGCCCAGGCGCACCTCCACGAGTTGATGGCGGCGTACCTCAGCGGGGTGCGGACGCGTGCAGCCTCAGGCCCGCTGCTGGCCTATGCGGACCAGGTACGCCGGCAGATGGCCGCGCACTGCGACCAGGAGTACGACATCGAGACGATCGCCCGCGCATCGGGGGTGAGCCCGCACCGCTTCTACCAGGCCTTTCGGGAGCTCACCGGGCTCACCCCGCACAAGTACCTCTCTGCGGTGCGGCTTCGGCGCTCCCTGCGCCTGTTGGCCGGGGAGTTCCGCTCGGTGGCGGAGGTGGCCCACGCCGTGGGCTACGCCGACGAGCTTTACTTCAGCCGGGTGTTCAAGCGGGAGATGGGGCTCTCGCCCAGCGCGTTTGCACAGCTGGCGCGTTCGGGTCCGCCCGTGCCGGCGCCTGCAGGCGACCTGGCCATCTTCGGCCTCAGCGCCGCTTCCGGGGGCGCGGCCCCGGAGCACGCAGAGTCCGGTGCACCCGGGGAGCCGCGGTTCCAGGGTTGGCGTGAGCGGGTACAGCGGCTGGGGGAACGGCTGGGCCTGGAGGGTGTGGCCGGCCACTGGCTGGCGCTGATGGACCAGCGGCTCTGCCATCTGCGGGCGCTGGTGCGCAGGCGGTTCCGGGAGGCGCCTTGCCTGGTGGTGGGGGTGGGCGAGGACGGATACCGCGTCTTCGGCGCACGCCACCCCGGGCTGGGCGAGCTGCTCTACGTAGCGGCCGGATTCATGCCGTGGGACGGCGTCGCCGATCTGAGCGAGACACGGCTGGGCACGCTGGACGAGGTGGCGGGCCTGGGCTGCCCGGCGGCGCTCTTCCTGCAGGGCCGGGAGGGGCCGGAGGGCGGCATCGAGGCGGCCTGGCTGGAGCGGGTAGGCGAACGGCCGGGGGCCGGGTGCGTCGTGGTGCGCTGGGAGGGCGGCGACGACGCGGCCACCTACGAGCACCTGGTAGAGCAGCTTATCCTGCACCTGTTGGAGATAAACATTCTATACAACACAGTTTAGCAAGGATGTTCCATGTAGGTTTCAGGAATGTCCATTCGGTGGTAGCCGTAGATACGGTATGATCAGGGCGACGGCACTGAGAATGATTATCACTCGCATTACAAGGGGAGGAGCGCTGCGATGGGTGTGCGGTCTGCGTGAAACGTTCGCTGCTGATTCCTGTACTTAGCGCGGCACTGGTGTTGCTCACGGCGGCCTCGCTCTTCGTCGGCGTCACAGACGTGCGCCTGAGCGGCCTTTTCCGCCTGGACGACGACCAGGTGATGGTACTCCTGACCAGCCGTGTTCCCCGCACCGCCGCCATTATCCTGGCCGGCGTGGGCATGGGGGTGGCCGGTCTCATCATGCAGCAGCTCTCCCGCAACAAGTTCGTGTCGCCCACCACCTCCGGTACCGACGACTCGGCCCGCCTCGGGATCCTCGTGGCGATGATCCTCTTCGGCTCGGCCTCCACGATGCAGAAGATGATCCTGGCCCTGCTCTTCGCCCTGGCGGGCACGTACCTGTTCATGCTCATCCTCGACCGAATCAAGTTCAAAGACGCCGTCTTCATCCCGCTGGTGGGACTGATGTTCGGCAATATTGTGAGCTCAATCACGACATTCTTCGCCTACCGGTACGACCTGCTCCAGGCGGTCACCACGTGGCTCCAGGGCAACTTCGCCCTGGTGATCAAGGGCCGCTACGAACTTCTCTATCTGGCCGTGCCGGCCGTTCTCGCCGCCTACGTCTACGCCAACAAGTTCACCATCGCCGGCATGGGCGAGGATTTCGCCATCAACCTCGGGGTGAACTACAAGCGGGTCGTCAATATCGGGCTCGCCCTGGTGTCACTGGTCTCCGCGGTGGTCATCCTCACGGTGGGCATGCTGCCCTTCTTGGGTCTCATCATCCCTAATCTGGTCTCGATGTTTCAGGGTGACCATCTCAGGCGCAACCTGCCGCTCACTGCCCTGGTGGGGGCGGTCTTCCTGCTGGCCTGTGACATCGTGGGCAGGCTGATCATCTTCCCCTACGAGGTGCCCATCGGGCTCACGGTCGGGGTCATCGGCAGCGCCATGTTCCTGTACTTGCTATGGAAAGGACAGCGGACCAGTGAAGCATAGGCGCAACCTCGTCATCCTCGGCATTCTCCTTGGTCTGGCGCTGGCCGTCGTCTGCCTCTACCTGTTCGTCCCGCTGAAGGGCAACATCCAGTACATTCTGCGGCTTCGCACCCTCAAGGTGCTGGCGATCACCCTCACCGGGGCAGCCATCGCCTACGCCACGATCGTCTTCCAGACCATCACCAACAACCGCATTCTCACGCCATCCATCATCGGCATGGACGCGGTCTACCAGCTCTTCCAGACGGCGCTGGTTTTCCTCTGGGGCTCCACGACCCTGCAGTTTGTCGACAAGCAGATCAACTTCGCCCTCACGGTGGCGTTGATGATCGGGTTCGCCCTGGTGCTCTACCGGGTGCTGTTCCGCAAAGACGGCACGAACCTGCACTTCTTGCTGCTGGTGGGCATCGTGATGGGCACGCTGTTCGGGAGCCTCACCACCTTCCTGCAGGTGCTGATCGACCCCAACGAGTACAGCGGCCTGCAGACGCGGCTCTTTGCCAGCGTCAGCCGGGTGAACAGCGACCTCCTGCTCTTCGGCGGAGGGATCACGATCCCCGTGATGCTGTACGGCCTCCGCCACGTGCGGGCCCTGGATGCCGTCGCCCTGGGGCGGGACCATGCCATCAACCTGGGTGTTGACTACGGGCCGGTTGTGCGGCGGATGCTCATCATCGTGGCCGTCCTGATGGCCGCCTCCACGGCGCTGGTGGGGCCGATCACCTTCCTGGGTCTTCTGGTGGCCAACGCCAGCTACCACATGCTCGACACGTACCGGCGCGGGCCCCTGATCGCAGCGGCCATCGCCCTGAGCACGATTCTCCTGGTGGGTGCACAGCTGGTCATGGAGCGGGTGTTCGCCTACTCCACCCCGATCAGCGTAATCGTGAACTTCGTCGGCGGCATCTACTTCCTGTACTTGGTGTTGAAGGAGAGAGCGGCATGGTAAGGGTGAAGGGCGTGTGTAAGTCCTTCGGGCCGAAGCGGGTTCTCCACGACGTCTCGCTGGACATCCCCAGGGGCCGGGTGACCACGTTCATCGGGCCCAACGGGGCGGGCAAGAGCACCCTGCTTTCGCTCATGAGCCGGCTGCTTCCGAAGGACGCGGGGCAGATCCTCATCGACGGCCGGGAAATCGGCCAGTACCGCTCCGAGGAACTGGCCCGCCGGCTGGCGATCCTGAAGCAAACGCACCACCTGAACGTCCGGCTCACGGTGCGGGAGCTGGTGGAGTTCGGCCGCTTCCCCCACAGCCAGGGGCGGCTCACGCCCGAGGACCGGGAGCGGGTCGAAGAGGCCATCGCCTGGATGGACCTGGGCGACATCCAGCACAAGTACATGGACCAGCTCAGCGGCGGGCAGCGGCAGCGGGCCTTTATCGCCATGGTGCTGGCGCAGGACACCAAGTACGTGCTCCTGGACGAGCCGCTGAACAACCTGGACATGAAGCATGCGGTGCAGATCATGCGCATCATGCGCCGGATGGCCGATGAGCTGGGGAAGACCGTCGTGCTGGTGCTGCACGACGTCAACTTCGCCTCGGCCTACTCCGACAAGATCGTCGCCCTCAAGAACGGCCGGGTGGCGGCCATGGGTACCCCCGACGACCTGATCCGCTCCGACGTGTTGGGCGAAATCTACGAAATGGAGATTCCGATCGAGACGGTAGGCGGCTGCCGGGTGTGCATCTACTTCACCGGCCAGCAGGTTGCCGCTCTGTGAGACGCCCCTGCCCTCCAATCCCAGTCATGAGGTGGTATCGGATGAAGCGCAAGGTTTCCCTGGTCGGCATGCTGCTCCTCCTGGTCTTCTTCGTCGTAGCTTGTGGCGGTAACGCGTCCACTTCGCGGCCGTCCGCCAATGGCAGCGCCAGCGGGCAGCAGGCGGGCTCGTCCGGCGAGCCGGCTGCGACGGAGAACCTGCCGTCCGCGGCCGAGAAGTCCCAGCAGCCGACCGAGGTCCTGGTTCCCCATCAGCTCGGCGAGACGTCCGTCCCCGTGAACCCCGGGAAGGTGGTCGTCTTCGACTTCGGCATCCTGGACACCCTGGATCTGCTCGGGGTGGAGGTCGCGGCCCTGCCCAAGGAGAACGTGCCGCCCTACCTCGCCCAGTACCGTGACGACAAGTACGTGAACGCCGGCACCCTGCAGGAGCCCGACTTCGAGGCCCTGAGCGCCCTCGACCCGGACCTGATCATCATCTCCGGCCGCACGGCCACCCACTACGAGGCGCTGAGCGAGCTCGCCCCCACCATCTACATGGCGCTGGACTTCCAGGACTACATGGGCTCGTTCAAGCGGAACATGGAGTACATCGGCAAGATCTTCCAGAAGGAGGAGCAGGTGGCGGCCGAGCTGAGGAAGATCGACGATCTGGTGGCCGAGGTGCGGAGCAAGGTGGAGGCCACGGACAAGAAGGCTCTGATCCTGCTCTCCAACGACAAGGCGATCAGCGCCTACGGCCCCGGCTCCCGCTTCGCCCTCATCCACGACGTGCTGGGCTTCCCGGCGGCCGACGAGACCATCGAGGTCTCCACGCACGGCCAGCAGGTCTCGTTTGAGTACGTGAAGGAGAAGAACCCCGACTACATCTTCGTCATCGACCGGGCGGCGGTGGTTTCCGGCGGCGGCCAGCCGGCCAGGGACACCTTCAACAACGACCTGGTGAAGGCCACCAACGCTTACAAGAACGGCAAGATCATCTACCTCGACCCCAACTACTGGTATCTCTCCGGCGGCGGCCTGGTCTCGGTCTCCGAGATGATCCGGGAGGTCGCGGCAGCCGTGGAGTAGCGGGAACAGCACAGGAAGCACGTCACTCCGGGCGGAACCCGTCGCCCGGGGTGCCCCGTGTCCGGCGATGGACCACAAGGCGCAACGGACCGCCCCGGGGCTGTCATGCACAGCCACGAGCGGTTCGTATGTGTACAGGCGCACAGGTGACGCCCGGGCCCGGAGCGGCGCGGGGGCACGCTGCGCCGTTCGCCTGCATAGGCTGGGCAGTCGTGGCCCAGCCTGAAGGCGAGAGGAGTGTCTGCATGACGAAGCGTGGTTCTGTAAGCCACTACTTCGCGGGGGCCAACACCCCGCAGGGCTTCTACTCCCGGTACGACCAGATTGCAACGTCCGACGCCAACCGGGTCTTCATCCTGAAGGGTGGCCCCGGCACCGGCAAGTCCACCTTCATGAAGCGCATTGCGGAGGAGCTGCTGGCCCGGGGTTACGATGTGGAGTACTTCCACTGCTCCGCAGACAACGACGCCATCGACGCGGTCTACATCCCTGCGGCGGATGCCGCGGTGATGGATGGCACCGCCCCACACGTGGTGGACCCGAACTTCCCGGCGGCGGTGGACGAGATCATCAACCTGGGGCAGTGCTGGGACGAGGCGGCGCTGCGGCATCCGGAAGTGAAGCGGGAGATCGTGCGGCTCACCCGCGGCTACAAGTTCTGGTTCCAACGGGCCCGGGACGCCCGCCGGGCGGCGTTGGCGTGGCTGGAGGAGTGGGCGGCCTACCACCGGGAGTGCCTCGACATGGGCCGGGTGTACGAGACCAGTGAGGATCTGATCGCGGCGGTGGCGCCCGCCCGGGACAGGGCAGGCGCGCGTGCCGGCGCCGCCGAGTCACCCACCGGGCGACCTTCCGCAGGGCGCCCCCGCCGACTCTTCGCCTCGGCCATCACCTACGACGGGGCGCGGCACTGGCTGGGCCCGCTCTTCGACCACCTGGACCGGCGCATCGTGCTCACCGGGCCGCCCGGCACGGGCCAGAAGACGATCCTGGACCGGGTGGCCGATGCCGCCCTCGCCCGGGGATACCGGGTGGACCTGTTCCACTGCACCATGTACCCGGAGCGGCTGGACCACCTGCGGGTGCACGAGACGTCCGCCGGGGTGATCACCTCGACCTGGCCGCACGAGTACACCCCCCGGCCCGGCGACGAGGTGATCGATACGTCTGCCTTCCTCGACCGGGAGAAGCTGAGGGGCTTCGCAGCCGACATCGCCGCCGCGGAGGCGGCCTACCGGGCCGCCATCGAACGGGAGATGCACCACCTCGGCCGGGCGAAAGCTCTCCACGACGAGTTGGAGCGGTGCTACATCCCGCACATGGACTTCGCAGCCATCGAGAGGATGCGGCAGGAGACGCTGGAGCGCATCCTGGCGCTGATTGCGGAACGGGAGGCCTAGCCCCGCCGCCCGCTACTCCTGGTCATCGCTCTCCGCGGCCTCCCGCAGGGGGCGCAGCAGGGCGCACTCCAGATCACGCAGCGCGGCCACCATCTCCTCCCGCAGCCAGTAGCGGGTGCGGGAATGGGCGAAGTAGCGGATGGCGAGCAGCACCGCCCTGGCCTCGTGGGCGGCGATGGAGAGGTCGGCCGGGCGCACCGAATGGGGCAGGGTGGTGAGGAAGCCGCGCACGGCCTCGACCTCGGCGATCGCCAGGTCCATGCGGGCGACCTCCAGCGCCACCTCGAGAGAGCCCCGGAGCAGGAACGGGTTCGCGACCCTCACGGTCATGGTCGACATAATGGCAATACCCTCCTCTGATAGGAGGGTATGTCCGCGTCAGGCCCGGTCATGCTACCCGGCTGGAAGCAGGGGAACGCCGGCGGGAGCGGGAAAATTCAAGTCATGGTTGGGAGCGGTTGCCTCCGCGCCCGCCGCTGCACGCCCGGGCGGCGTGGCGCAGCAGGTTGGTGAGTGCCGCAGCCTCGGCCCGGGTGGGCTGCGCCCGCATCAGCAGGGCCCGCAGGCGGGCAAGCGCCTGGGCGCGGCGCGCCGGACTGCCGCCCGGGTAGAGGGCGACGAGCAGCCCCTCCAGGCTGGCGAAGAGGGCCTCCCGCTCGGCCCCGCTGGCCAGCGGTTCCGCCGTTTCGCCGGCGCCGGGAACGGAGGGGCCTTTCGCCGGCAGGGTGCCGGCCAGGGCAGGATCGGCTGCGGCACCCGCGTGGGCGACCCGGTCAGGGGTGGCTCCGGAAGCGCCGCCCTCACCTTGCGCCCTGGGGTGGCTGGCGGCCCCGCTGGCGGCGACCCAGAGTTCGTATGCGATCACCACCGCCGCCTGGGCCAGGTTGAGGGAGTGGTTGAAGGGGTGCGTGGGGATCGTGATCACCCCGTGGCAGCGGCCCAGCGCCTCGTTGGGGAGACCGTCCTGCTCCGGTCCGAACAGGATGGCCACGCGCTGCTGCCGGGCCCGGGTCAGCACCTCCCGGGCGGCCTCCCGCGGGGTGTAGACCGGGTACTCCTGCACCCGGGGCCGGCCGGTGGTGCCCAGCACCAGGCCGCAGTCCGCCAGGGCGGCGTCCAGCGTGGGAAAGCGCCGGGTGCGCTCGATGAGCGGCTCGGTGTGGTGGGCGATGCCGGCGATGCGGTATGGGTCGAAGGCGGCCGGCTCCACCAGGCGCAGGTCGGCGAGGCCGAAGTTGGACATCGCCCGGATGATGGCGGCCACGTTTACCACGTCCTGCGGCTGATAGAGCACCAGCGCCATCGAGTTCAGCGGTTCTGCAAGCCGTTCCATGGTCAGGCTTCCTTTCCTGTGGAGACTCCTATTCTTCCCCTTTTCGCTGGGTTGACCTTCCCGGCCTGCCGAACCTTTCTGGGGGCAGGCGAATCTAGTTGGTGTGGAGTGAAGCATAATGAACTACCTGGTCGTCATTCTGATTGCTGTGACGGCGATCGTCGCCGTGACCGTTATCCGCACCCGCCACGACCGGCAGCTGCTCACCGAGGAGGTGCAGCGCCGGGGCGGGGAGGTGCTCCGCCTGCAGCGGGTGCGGCGGGGCAGCCCCTTCCCGGACACGGGGCGGGGGTGGTGGGCCTGGAAGGTGGAGTGGCGGGACGCTTCGGGGGAGCGCACCTCGTGGGCGCTGACCACCCGGGACGGCCTGGGGGAGTGGAGGGATACGATTGCTGCGGGCAACGGCGGTAACGCTGACCCTGAGTGAGACCGATCTGGAGGAGGCGCTCGCCGGCTTCGCCACCGGGTCCGTGCAGGACCTGCGGGTGGAGTTGGCCGAGGGGGCGCTGCTCCTGCGCCTGCGCGTGCCGGTGGAGGCCGTGCGCATGGCGGTGCCCGTGGAGCTGCGCTTCACCGTGATCGCGGCGGCCGGAAACCTCGTCAAGCTGGGCGTGAGCTGGACCAACATGGGCCTGGTGCCCGGGTTTCTGAAGGAGATGGCCCTGCAGAAGGCGTTCGAGGCCCTGCCCGGCGAGTACCAGGACGGCGTCTACCGGCTCGACCTCAGCGAGGTGCTCGAACACGTGCCGGTGAGCTTCCGGCTGAAGGGCGTGCGGATCGATCCGCTGGCCGTCACCGTGGAGCTGTCCGACGTGATGGCCTTTCCCATTGACACATCCGGCCTGGCGCTTGAGACGCCAGGGGCCCTGGTCCCCGTCCCCAGCCGGGAGGAGCAGCCGATTCCCGAGCACCAGGGCTTCTACCAGAGCCTGCGCGAGCAGGTGCGGCGCTACGCCAGCAGCAAGGCGCCGCAGTGGGCTCAGCCCCTGATTCCCTGGCTCCTGGCGGTGCCGGACTTCTTCGTGATGCTGGTGCGGCTGGCGCGGGACGAGCGGGTCCCGCCCGGTGCCAAGGTGATCGCCGGGGCCACCGTGGCCTACTTCCTCTCGCCCATCGACCTGATCCCGGACCCGATCCCGCTGATCGGCGAGATCGACGACCTGGGCCTGGCGCTGCTGGCGGTGGAACAGATGGCCAAGCTGGTGCCGCGTGAGGTGCTGCAGGAGGCCTGGCCGGGCGAGGGCGACGTGCTGGAACTGGTGCAGGCGGGCCTAGGGCTCATCTCCCGGGTGATTCCGAACCGGGTGCTCACGTCGCTACAGAAGGTGTTGAAGCGGTAAGCCCGGTGGGAAAGGTTCGCGGTGAGCATGTGGCCCATCGTGCCGTGGCGATGTAACAGCGAGAGCCGAGGTGCGCCCTCGGCTCTCGCTCATGACAGGGTGGCTGCGACCGCGAGCAACTCCTCCCTGGTCAGCCCCACGGCGCTGATGACGGTCACGCCGAACTCCTCAGGGATCACGAGTTGCCAGTCGTCGTGCTCCGTGGCCGCACCGTCGGGCCGGGGTCGGACCCGCTGGATCAGAACGGCCGGCTTGCCGCTCACGGAGACGGTGCTGAAGGCCTCCTCCGGATCCTCCGTGTTGACCACCGCTTTTCCAGCCAGCCGCTGGATGCGCAGCCGCCTGCCCTCGCCCACCGCCTCCAGAGCCAACGCGATCGGTCGGTCCTGGCACACGGCCACGAGGTCTCCGCCGCTCAGCGTGTACTCCGGTTCCAGGAAGTCGGCGCTGAAGAGCAGCGGCGACATCACCGTTTCAGCGGGAACCTCCTCTACCGCTGCGCCCGGCTCGCACCCGAAGTCGGCCGCCTCCACGCTCGGCTTGAACGTCACGCCGCCGTATTCGCCGGCAAAGGGCTGCCGGCCGGTCTCCCCCTGCGGCTGGTCGGCGGCGCTGCCGGGCTGGGCCGCGGGAGCGGCGGGCGGTTGGCTGCAGCCGCACAGGCCCAGGGCGATCAGGAGCATCCATGCGGCCATGGACCGGGTCATCCTCACTTCTGCGACACCTCCTCCGCGGACTATAATGAATTGAGCCACTCTCCGTTACGGTTGCGGTTGCGGTTCGGACTGGGTTTCCACTCCTGACGCCAGGGGCAGCTCCGGCAGGAGACCGGTGGAAAGGCGCGGTCGCCGGAGAAGCGGCGAGACTCGGAAACGAATACGTGAAGGTGGGAGCCGGAGGAGATGCCTTCCTGTGCCGCCGCCCTCCGCTTGTCGCCTTGCCGATGGAGGGAATCATTGGGTGTGAAGTCGAAGTAGTGTCCCTGTACTCGGACCTCGAAGGAGGGTACCCCCCTGATGAACGTTCCCACCAAAGAGCAACTGCTTTCCGAAGGCGTTGTGGCCAAGTTCCTGCGCTACGTCCAGGTCGATTCCCCGTCCGCCGAGGGGGCGGAGGGCGTGCCCAGCACCCCGGACCAGTGGGAGATGGCCCGGCTCCTGGAGGCCGAACTCAGGACGATGGGCCTCGTCGACGTGAAGGTGGACGAGCACGCCATCGTCACCGCCACGCTGCCCGGGAACCGGGACGGTGCGCCGACCATCGGACTGCTGGCGCACTTCGATACCTACCCCGGAACGCCGGGGCGGGGCGTGAAGCCCCTGGTACACAGAGGCTACGACGGCGGCGAGATCCGCCTCCCCGCCGGCCCCGTGCTGCGGCCCGAGGAGCACCCGGCGCTCAGGCGCTGCATCGGTCACGACATCATCACCTCGGACGGCTCCACCCTGCTGGGCGCCGACGACAAGGCCGGCGTGGCCGAGATCATGGAGGTTCTCTGCCGGCTGATCCGCCAGCCCGAGTTGCCGCGCCCCACCATCCGGGTCGGGTTCACCCCCGACGAGGAGACCGGCAGGGGCATCCGCCAGTTCGACGTGGCCGGCTTCGGCGCGGCGGCCGCCTACACCTTTGACGGCAGCGGCCCCGGCGAGGTGGAGAGCGAGAACTTCAACGCCCGCAACCTAAAGGTCACCATCACCGGCCGGAGCGCCCACACCGGCACGGCGCGGGGCGTGATGATCAACGCCGTCCAGCAGGCGGCGGAGTTCGTGCGGGCCATTCCCGCCGCGATGCGGCCCGAGACCACCGACGGGTACGAGGGGTTCATCCATGCCGACGCGATTTCGGGCAACGTCGAGAAGGTCACCGTGAAGCTGCTCCTGCGCGACTTCACCGAGGAAGGCCTGGCGCACAAGCAGGCGATCGTAGAGAGCCTGCTGGCGGGGCTGGAACTGCGCTATCCGGGGGTCCAGACGAGCGTGGAGCAGACCGGCGGCTACAAGAACATGAAGGCGGGCATCGCCCGGGATCCCCGGGTGGTGGAGCTGGCCCTGCAGGCCGTGCGCGAGGCCGGGCTGGAGCCGGTGCAGAAGCCGATTCGCGGCGGCACCGACGGCTCGGTGCTTACCGAGATGGGCCTGCCCTGCCCCAACCTCTTCACCGGCGGCATGAACTACCACAGCCGCACCGAGTGGGCCTCGGCCCAGTGGATGGAGAAGGCGGTGGAGGTGGGGCTGAACCTGGTGCGCCTCTGGGCGGAGCAGCGCGCCTGAGCCCCCTCACCCCACGGCCGCTCCCGGCCGAAACGAAGGAGATGAACGCGTTGGGCGTGCAAGACCACAAGCACGAGGCGGAAAGCCATGTCCAACAGCTCGCAGCCGCCGTCATAACAGTGAGCGACACCCGCACCGAGGCCACCGACGAGTCCGGCCGGCTCCTGCGGGAGCTGATCGAAGGAGCGGGTCACCGGGTCGCAGGCTACCGCATCGTTCCGGATGAGATCGGGGCCATCCGGCACGCGGTGGTGGACATGGCCCAGGCGGCCGACTTCGTGGTGCTCACCGGGGGCACGGGCATGACGCCGCGCGACGTGACCATCGAGGCCTGCCGGCCGCTTTTCACGAAGGAGCTGGAGGGCTTCGGGGAGCTCTTCCGGATGCTCTCCTTCCAGGAGGTCGGCTCGGCGGCCGTGATGTCGCGGGCGGCGGCCGGGGCGATGGACCGGGTGATGGTCTTCTGCCTGCCGGGCGCAAAGGGCGCGGTGCGCCTGGCGACGGAGCGGCTGATCCTGCCGGAGATCAAACACCTGATCAGCCTCATTCGCAAGGCCTGAGACGGGACAGGGGTGTGCGGAGCGGAGGAGGATGAGCACATGGCTGAGGTTCCCGGTACCATTGAGGGCTGGTATGCCCTGCACGACTTCCGGCGCATCGACTGGGCCGCGTGGAACCGGCTCTCGCCCGGCCAGCGGGAGGAGGTCATCGCCGAGGCGCAGGCCTTCTTTACCGCCGCGGAGCAGGTGAGCGACGCACCGGAGGGGAGCAGCGCGACCTACGCCATCATCGGCCACAAGGCAGACCTGCTCTTCCTGCACCTGCGTCCGTCGTTGGAAGAGCTGCAGGCGCTGGAGCGGCGGTTCAACCGCACCCAGCTGGGCGGCCTCACCACGCAGCCGTACTCGTACTTCTCGGTGACGGAACTCTCCCTCTACGAGGCCGGCGCCAGGGCCGGCACCACCGATCCGGCGGCGCTCATGGAGAGCCCGGCGATCGTGGCCCGGCTGAAGCCGAAGATCCCCTCGCACCCTTACGTCTGCTTCTATCCGATGAGCAAGCGGCGGGGAGAGTCGGTGAACTGGTACACCGCCCCCTTTGAGGAGCGGCGTGTGATGATGCGGCAGCACGGCGAGACCGGACGCCGTTACGCCGAGCAGGTCACCCAGATGGTGACGGGCTCCACCGGGCTCGACGACTGGGAGTGGGGCGTGACGCTCTTCGCCCGGGACGTGCTGCCCATCAAGAAGCTGGTCTACGAGATGCGGTTCGACGAGGTCTCGGCCAAGTACGGCGAGTTCGGGCCGTTCTACGTGGGGCGGCGCTTCGCTCCCGCTGACCTGCCGGCCGTGCTGCTGGGACGGTAGAAGCAGGGGGAGAAACCGCGTGCGCGTGCGGCGCACCGGGGCACATGGGTGCCACCGGTGCGCCGCATCGTCTTCGGCGGGGAGCGGAGGGGGCTCCAGCCAACAACCCCGCGTGCAAGTCAGGGTTGTGGGCACGTGACAGAATGAACGGGATCCGGTAGACTGTAAGTGTATCGTATTCCCCGGAAGCGAAAATCGGGGACCGGCCAATTGGGTTGGTTGTGCAAGAGGAGGATGGGAATGAGCCGGGATGAGTGGCTGATCGAGGAACAGACCCCGGGTTATCGCACCCAGTGGCGGGTGAGGCGGGTGCTGCACGAAGAGCAGACGCCGTTTCAGCACCTGCAGTTGGTGGAGATGGAGGACTTCGGCCGCGCCCTGGTGCTGGACAGTGCCGTACAGACCACCGTGGGCGATGAGTATATTTATCACGAGATGATCGCACACGTGCCGCTGTTCACCCACCCCAACCCGGAGCGGGTCCTGATCATCGGGGGCGGCGACGGCGGCACCGCGCGCGAGGTGTGCCGTCACTCTTCCGTGCAGAAGGTCGACATGGTGGAGATCGACCGGGCCGTCGTGGAGGCGTGCCGGCGCTACCTGCCCGAGACGGCGTGCGGGCTGGACCACCCGAAGGTGAACCTGGTGATCGGCGACGGGCTGGCCTGGGTGGCCGAGCGGCGCGGGGAGTACGACGTGATCCTGGTCGACTCGTCCGACCCCGTGGGCCCGGCCGTGGGCCTGTTCAACCGCGCGTTCTACGAGAACGTCTACCGGGCCCTGAAGCCCGACGGTCTCTTTGTGGCCCAGGTGCTCTCGCCGTTCTTCCACAAGAAGCTGATTCACGACGTCTACCAGGTGGTGGCGTCGATCTTCCCGATCACCATGCCCTATCTGACCGTGGTGCCCACCTATCCCAGCGGACTGCACTGCTTCATGCTCGGCTCGAAGCGGCACAGCCCCCTGCGGCAGGGGGTGCGGGTGCCCTCGTGGCCCACCCGCTGGTACACGCCGGCGGTACACCGGGCCGCCTTCCAGCTTCCGCCCGTGGTCGCAGAGCTGCTGCAGCCGACGGCTGCCCCGGAGCATGCAGAGGGCCCTTGCCACGCGGCGCCGACCGTCTGATCGTCAGCGAACACGAACGCCCCCGCACCGGCGGGGGCTTTCCTTGTTCTGCCCCATGAGCGGGCCGTGCCCCCGGGTCGGGCAGCAGCCCAGCGGCCCGGATGCGGTGCCGGTGGATGCAGGCCGCCAGTCAGACTGGTGTGGCAATTAAGGAAAAGTGCGGATATGGGCTTTCTTTCCGTGTAGCGAAAGGAATTGTCGCTCCCTTACCGAATATCGGTTCTTCAATACCAACCGCTGCAAAGCTCAGACAGAGAAGGAGTGCGACGCTTGGCAGCGGATAAGGCGTAAAGAGGGGGCAGCACACATGAAGCGTTGGTTGGCAGGTTTCCTGGCGGTATCGGTGGTTGCGCTCACGGCATGCGGTGGTGCGGCCCCAACTGGCGCCTCCGGCTCCGGTTCCGGCTCCGACACCATCAAGATCGGCTGGATCGGCCCGCTCTCCGGCGAGGCCAAGACCTACGGCGTCTCCGCCAAGATGGGTGTGGACCTGGCCCTGGAGGAGGCCGACTTCATGGCGGGCGGAAAGCGCGTCGAACTGGTGGTGGGCGATGACCGCGGGGACTCCACCGAGGCGGTCAACATCGCCACCCGGATGCTCACGCAGGACGGTGTGTCCGCAATCGTGGGCTCCGTGACGTCGGACCCGACCATCGCCATCAGCGCGCTGGCCGAGTCGTACAAAGTGCCCATGATCACCGGCACGGCCACGGCCATGGGGGTGACGATGAACGACGACGGCACGCGGAAGCCCTTCGTCTTCCGTGCGTGCTTCATCAACCCCTTCCAGGGCACCGCGGCGGCCCGCTTCGCCGTGAGCGAACTGGGCGTCAAGCGGGCGGCCGTTCTGTACGACAGGGGCAGCGCCTATTCCATCGGCCTCGCCGAGTCCTTCCGCACAACCTTCGAGTCCGGGGGCGGCACGGTGGTGGCCTGGCAGTCCTATTCCGGCGACGACACCGACTTTTCCGCCATCATGACCAACGTGGTGGCCCAGCAGCCTGACGTGCTCTATCTGCCGGACTACTACGCCCGCGTCTCCCTCATCGCCAAGGCGGCGAAAGACAAGGGGCTGGACGTGCCGATGATCGGCGGCGACGGCTGGGACTCGCCTGACCTGGACTTTGCCACCCTTGCGGGCGGCTACTTTACCGCCCACTACTCGGATCAGGACACCCGCGAGGCCGTGCAGAACTTCGCCCAGAAGTTCCAGGCCAAGTACGGGGAGAAGCCCGACTCCTTCGCGGCGCTGGGATACGATGCGATGAGCCTGCTGCTGGATGCCCTGGGCCGGGCGGGCAGCACGGATGGTGAGGCCATCCGCGCCGCCCTGCAATCCACCAAGGACTTCCCCGCCGTGGGCGGATCCCTCTCCTTCGACGAGTTCGGGAACCCCATCAAGTCCGCCGTGCTGCTGCAGGTCCAGGCGGACGGCACCTACAAGTACATCACGAACGTGGACTGAGTTTCGGGCGAACCGAAGAGGAACACCCCCGCGGCGGCGGGGGTGTTCAGGTTCTGCAGCAGTCTGTACGCGGCGCAGGCGTCGGCGGGCGGCGCCGAGTGGCCGGAGGAGCAGGCCGCCTCGGGCCGAATACTGACCGGGCCGCCGGCTCCCGGCGATGTGCCGGATGGGGGCTTCATCCGGGCGCGCGTGGCGCCCGGGGTAGTCCATTATCCCTACCGAAAATCCGTACGGTTGGCGGGTTCGACTCCCTCCATTCAGCCTTTATCATAAACGTAACGGCCGAAAATGGAGGGGTGCGACATGCCAGGACATCGGGGAGGCGAAGTGTGCACGGTGCCGGCGCGCGAGGAACTCCGTCCCCGCGCACACGGCGGCGGGGCGCCGCGGCTGATCTTCTGGGAGCTGACTCAGGCTTGCAACCTCGCCTGCCAGCACTGCCGGGCCGAGGCCCAGGCCGTGCGGGCGGAGGATGAGCTCTCGACGGCGCAAGTTTTCCAGGTGATCGACGACATCACCCGAGCGTACCGCCCGGCGATCGTCCTGACCGGCGGCGAGCCGCTGTACCGACCCGACCTGTTCGAGATCGCGGAATACGCATCTCGAAAGGGAGCCCGGATCTCCCTGGCCACCAACGCGACGATGATCACGCCGGAGAGCGCACGGCGCATCAAGGACGTGGGGATTCAGCGGGTGGCCGTTTCCATCGACGGCGCGACCCCGGAGGTCCACGACCGCTTCCGCGGCATCCCGGGGGCGTGGGACCTGGCCTGGCAGGGGATCGAGAACCTGAAGGCGGAGGGCATTCCGTTCCAGCTCAACATCACCGTCGCGCAGCACAACAAGGCCCAGGTACCGTCCATCGTCCGGCTGGCGGAAGACTGCGGTGCGGCGGCGGCGCACCTGTTCGTCCTGGTGCCCGTGGGCTGCGGCGTGCAGATCGCCGACCGGGAGATGCTGGCGGCGGAGGAGGTCGAGTCGCTGCTGGAGTGGCTCTATGAGACCTCCGAGCGCACGACCATCGAGGTGCGGGCAACCTGCGCGCCCCAGTACCACCGCATCCTCCGGCAGCAGGGCGGCGCCGGGGCCGTGGCCCGGGCCCGGGCGGCGGCGCTGGCCGCCCTGGGAGGGGAGCCGGGGGACGGCCACGGGCCCGGACCGGGTAACCGGGCGGCGGGGTCCCGGGGGTGCCTGGCCGGCAGCGGTGTCTGCTTCATCTCCCACGCCGGCGTGGTGCAGCCCTGCGGCTACCTGCCCGTGGCTGCCGGCAACGTGCTGCAGACCCCATTTCCCGAGATCTGGGAGAACTCCCCACTTTTCAGGGAGCTGCGGGACCCCGACCTGCTGGGCGGCAAGTGCGGCGAGTGCGAGTTCCGGGTGGCCTGTGGCGGTTGCCGTGCCCGGGCATACTATGCCTACGGCCACGTGCTGGCCGAGGAACCCTACTGCGCCCACCGGCCCGGCACCGCCGGCGGGCGCTGAGCGGCAGCGCATGAGACCGCACCGGGTCCGGTGCGGTCTTTTGGCTGTCGATGTCCGTTTCGCGGCAAACACACCGGCGCAGTTGTGCGTCTACTTAAAAGGGTAGATGCTGCCCAAAGGAGGATCGGCATGCGCAATCTGACGGGGATTCTGATCGCCGCGGCGGTGCTCTTCCTGCTGGTGACCGTCGTGCTGCCGGTGCTGGGCTTCCTGCTGGCGGTGGTGGCCGCCGTGACCGCCATTGCGGCCGGAGCTTACCTGGCCGCACCGCTGCTCGCCAAACTGCCCTGGTTCCGTGACCGCATCGCGGTGGAGGAGCACGGCGGGGTGCGGACCATCCGCTTCGGCCGGACCCAGTTCACCTCGTTCCGGCACCGGGAGGCCCCGGTTCGGGACCGGTACCAGGCGGGCGACGTGATCGACGTGGAAGGCCGCACGGTGGCGGAAGAGGAGGAGTCCTCGTCCGAGCCGGACCTGCTGGCGCCACCCGAGTGGCGGTCGTGAAGCGGCGCTACCCCGCATCGGCCGGCACCAGGTCAGACAGGCGCACCGCCCTGAATCCGCGCCGCTCCAGCCCCTCCAGGATGCGGGGCAGGGCCTTGGCGGTCTCGGGTGCGAAATCGGAAGCCGTGAGCCGGATGATGTCGCCCCGGCGGGCCTCTCGCACCACGCGCCGCACGATCTGGTCGGCGGTGAGGCCCATGTGGTCGTGGCTGTCCAGGGCGTAGGTCACCGTCACCAGCCGGGCCTGGCGGGCCGCGGTCAGCACCTCGGGCGTCGCCTGGCCGGTGGGCGGGCGGAAGTAGCGCACGGGGCCGCCCAGCGTCTTGGCCAGGGCCGACTGGCTGCCCAGCAGGTTGGCGACGATCTCATGCTCGGGTAGGCCGGAGAGGTCGCGGATCTGCTGGCCGAGCGTGCCTACCTCGTGCCCCCGGCGGGCGATCTCCTTCACCATGTCGGGGTAGAGCTGCAGGAACGTGCCCCCCACGAAGAAGGTGGCCTTCACGCCGGCCTCGTCCAGGATGTTCAGGATCTTGGTCAGCTCCTCCTTCTGCCACGTCACGTCGAACGTGAGCGCCACGCGGTCGTCGGGCGAGTCGGCCCGGGTGAGCGGGCCCTCGATCTGGCCCCCCGCGCCGGCGGTGGTCGGCTGGAAGGCGGAGCTCCGCAGGAGCGAAACGGTGAACAGCGCGAGGCAGAGCGAGGCGACCACCACGCCCCTGCGCACGAGCCACGCCCGGTCGATGAACAGCATGGTACAACCCCCCGGACAAGACTATGTCCGGGGGGTGCCTGTCTATGTACAGGGGCGCATACGAAGCGTCTGACGATGTACGGGTGACGTTTACGAGCGCGGGCGGCCCTGCTTTCGGCGCAGCCGCTCGAGCCGGTGGAGCACCTCCCGGTACTCCGCCGCCGCGCCCGGGCCGGCCAGGGCCCGCCGGCGCTCCACCACGGCCAGCGCTCGCACCGTCAGCTCCTCGGCCACGTCGTAGCGCCGGGTGACGTGCTCGTGGTACTTGGCCAGCTCGATAAAAGGAAAGAGCGAGAGGCCGCCGTCTTCGACCATCTGCTCCCAGATCGCCACGGCCTGCTGCCGCTCCTGGGCGCGCTTGTACGCAAAAGAGAGGCGTCGGAGCAGCGCCGTCTCCGTCACGCCCTCGACTCCCCGCTGGCGGGCGCCCTCGTAGCAGGCGACGGCCTCCCTGAGCAGCCCCCGGTCCTCGAACAGCCTTCCCAGCTGGTAGAGGTCGTCGCCGCAGAGCAGCTCGCCGTCGGGCGTCGCCCCCAGCGGGTCGGCCACCATGTGCCCCAGCCAGCCGGCCAGCGAGACCAGGGAGAGGATGTCGAGGCGGTTGTGCAGGAGCACAGGCGCCAGAGGCGCCGCGTCGCCGGAGCGAAGGTAGTCGAAGTAGAGGGCGGGGATCTGCGAGCCCGCTACGTCGCCCACGCGGGTCTCGCCCAGAATCTGCCGCTCCAGGTCCTGCAGGCTGCAGCTTGCCAGCCGTTGTCGCCAGATGCGTCGGGCCGGGTGGAGCAGGTCCAGGTGCGGCGCCCCGCCGAGGGGCGGGCGGAGCCGGTTCATGCGGTAGCGGGTCTCCAGCAGCGGCCAGTCGTAGGTCTTGCCGTTGAAGGTCACCAGGCAGGCGACCGGCGCCAGGTCGGCGGCGACGGCGGTCAGCATGGCCTCCTCTTCCGGGTAGTCGCGGAGGAAGTACTGCCGAATGACCAGCTCGTCGCCCCGGAAGAAGCCGATGCCCACCAGGAAGGCGTAGGTGCCGGTCCCCCCGGCGAGGCCGGTGGTCTCGGTGTCGAGGAAGGCGGCTCGGCGGAGGTCGAAGTCCGGCGCGACCCGGCCGAGCAGCGGCCAGACCGTGGGCGGCAGATCCAGCGGCCACGCCAGAGGCAGGGGCCCGTGCCGGTAGGTGAGCGGGTAGCGGTGCTCCACCACGAAGGCCTCGCCGGCAACGGTGGTCACCAGGTGGCCTTCCAGGCCGTCGGCCAGACGGAAGGGGCGGGGGGCCGTGTCCGTGGTGTCCCGGGGGGCGGTTTCCTCCGCCGGTGCAGGCGAAGGGAGGGACCCGGCCGCGCGGGGGCGGGCGGCTCCCGCCGCCTTGAGCAGCCGCAGGCGTTCCCGCAGGTCCACGTTCCATCCCCCCGCCGTGATCCTACTTGATCAGCCCTTGATTCGCCGCACGACCTCCCCCGGCTCCGGGAAGCGCCCCAGCGCCTTCTTGGAGAAGACCAGCCGGCCATCCACGGTGACCTCGAACACGCCGCCCGACGAGCGCACCAGTTCCACGCTTACGCCCGGGAAGGCGGCCTCCAGCTCCGCCGCCACACTGGCGGCCTGATTGTCGTAGCCTCAGAGGGTGCAGTACTCGATCGTGACCCGTTCAACCTTCATGGTCCATCCTCCTCAATTTGGATGATCAACCCTGCCGCTGCCCGCAAAGCTGCGGCAGGGTACCGACCGTCAGTCCGGCAGGAGGGCATTACTGCAGGTTCCGGTGGGCCAGCGCCCGCTCCAGGATGCGGATGACCCCGGCCTTCGCCCCGGTGAGGTTTCCGGTTTCGGCCGCCGGTCCCACGCAGGCGGGACAGCCCTGCTCGCAGCCGCAGGAGCGCACCCGCTGGTAGGCGGTGGCCAGCAGGTCGGTGTGCAGGTCGTAGCACTTCTCGCCCAGGCCGATGCCGGCCGGGTAGGCGTCGTACAGGTAGATGGTGGGGGCCTCCTCGAAGGGCGAGCGCACCTGGACCACGGACCGCAGGTCGGCGGGGTCGCACATGAGGAAGAGGGGCGCCAGCCCCCGGAGGAGGTGGCCCAGGCCGGCCAGGGCCGACTGCAGCTCGTCCTGCGTGAAGCCCTCGCACATGCTCTCGGGCAGGGAGATCCAGTACGCGGCCGTGTGCATCTGGTACTCAGGCAGGTGGATCTTACCCCAGCCCATGTTCTCGTGGGTGTGCAGGCGGATCTTCTTGAAGATGGTGGCCTTGGCGGCGGTCATCACCTCGCCGAAGCGGACCCGGAGGCCCAGTTCCTCCTTCTCCTTGAGCACGTCCAGCGGCTTGATGGTGACCGCCAGGTGGGCGTCGGTGTAGTACTCCACGTTGACCTTGTGCACGTAGGCCTTCTTCTCGTCCCAGTCCAGCTTGTCCACGTGGTACTGCTCCGCCTGGTGGAGGTAGATGGCGTTGGTGTGGACCATCGTCATGGCCCCCAGCTGGTCGATCTCGCCCAGCACCTGGGGACGGGCCGGGTCAGTCTGGTCGATGATCACCACGTTCTCGGCGTCCACGCTGCGCAGGCTGATGCTCTCGGCCGGGAAGTTCTCGGCCGACCAGTGATATTTGCCCCCGACCTTGCGCAGGATGCGCTCCTCCTCCAGGTAGTCCAGGATCTCGCCGGTGGTCTCCACGCCGAAGCGCTCGCCCTCCACGAACGGCAGTTCGAAGGCGGCGCACTTCAGGTGGCTCACGAGGATCAGCAGGTTGTCGGGGTTGATCAGGGCCTGCTCGGGGGCGCGCTGGAAGAAGAACTCCGGGTGCTCCATCACGTACTGGTCCAGCGGGGAGGAGGATCCCACCAGCACCGTGAGCGAGGTGGTGGAGCGGCGCCCCGCCCGGCCCGCCTGCTGCCAGGCCGAGGCGATGGTGCCGGGGTAGCCGGCCATCACACAGGCCTCCAGCTGGCCGATGTCGATGCCAAGCTCCAGGGCGTTGGTGGAGACCACGCCGAGGATCTTCCCCTGCCGGAGGCCGGCCTCGATCTGCCGCCGCTCCAGGGGCCGGTAGCCGCCGCGGTAGCCCATCACCCGGCCCGCCCGTTCTCCGCCCACCCGCTCCTTCAGGTACGCGGTGAGCACCTCCACGCTGTTCCGGCTCCGGGCGAAGACGATGGTCTGGATGTCGTTGCGGAGCAGTTCGCCGGCCACCCGGGCCGCGGTCTTCACCACCGGCTCCCGCAGGCCGTCGCGAGTGACCACCGGCGGGTTGACGAAGAGGAAGTGCTTCTCGCCCCGGGGGGCGCCGTTCTGGTCGATGAGCCGCACCGGCTGGCCGATCAGCCGTTCCGCCAGCTCCTTCGGGTTGGCGATGGTGGCGGAGGAACAGAGGAAGACGGGGCTGCTGCCGTAGAAGTCGCAGATGCGGCGCAGCCGCCGGAGCAGGTTGGCCAGGTGGGAGCCGAAGACGCCGCGGTACTGGTGCAGCTCGTCGATGACCACGTACCGGAGGTTCTCGAACAGCTTCACCCACTTGGTGTGGTGGGGCAGCACGCCGGTGTGGAGCATGTCGGGGTTGGTGATCACGATATGGCCCGCCTGCCGGCAGACCTGGCGCACCTGCGGCGGCGTGTCGCCGTCGTACACATACGATTTGATCTCGGCGCCGAGCCGGTCGGCCAGCGACTTCACCTCGGCCACCTGGTCCTGTGCCAGGGCCTTGGTGGGGAAGAGGTAGAGGGCCCGGCTGGCCGGCTCGTGCAGGATGGTGTTCAGCACCGGCAGGTTGTAGCACATCGACTTGCCGGAGGCGGTGGGCGTGACCACCACGGTGTTCTCGCCGGCCAGGGCGGCGGCAATGGCTTCTGACTGGTGACAGTACAGCTGCTGGATGCCTCGCTCCTTCAGCACCGCCACCAGCCGTTCGTCCAGCGCGTCCGGCCACTCCCCGTAGCGGGCGGCCACGGACGGCAGGGTCTCCCAGTGGGCGATGTTCGGCCCGATGGCCGGGTCGCTGCGCAGGCGATCGAGAAACTGTTCCAGGTTCATGGCCGCAACCTCCTGAACTGGGCCTGGCGAACGCACTACTATTTCCGCACCGAGGGGGCGGAACCCTCCTGCCGGGCCTCGACGGAAGCGAAAACCCGTTCGGATGTGCGCCTTCCACGCCGGAACGGAGACCAGAGTCCTGCAGCGGCGGATGAGCCAGGCCAGAGCGAGAGCCTTCACGCTGGCTGCCGCCCGGCTCAACGAGCGCGGGCCGCACCGTACAGGTTCATGAGTGCCGACTCGATGTCGGGGAAGAGAAACGCAAACCCCTCGTTCTGAAGCCGGCGTGAGACGCAGTACCGCCCGTAAAGGGCGAGTTCCGGGTCCGTGCGCATCAGCGGCGCCCCGAACCGGATCAGCCAGCCGGGCGACGGCAGGCCGATGGGGACGCGCAGTGCCCGGCGCAAGGCCCCCATGAACTCCGCGTTGGACACGGGGTTGGGCGCCGTGGCGAGGTAGGCCCCGGTCATGCGCTCATCCGCGATGGCCCGGGCGAAGAGCCGGTTCATGTCCTGTTCGTGAATCCAGCTGATCCCCTGCCGCCCGTGTCCGACCTTCCCGCCGAGGCCGCACCGGGCCAGAAAGGCCAGCCGCGGCAGGGCACCGCCCGTCACCCCGAGGACGAAGCTGGTGCGCAGGACGACGCACCGCATCTGCGGCAGAACCGCCTGCTCGCATGCTTCCTCCCAGGCTCGCCCCACATAGGGGGCCAGACCGTACCCGAACGGGGACGACTCGTCGCACACCGCCTCGGGCGGGTCACCGTAAATGTGGGCGGTGGACATCTGGACCCAGACCGGCGGCGGGTGGCTCACCTTTCGCACCGCCTGGCCGAGAACCAGGGTGGACTCCACCCGTGAACGCAGGATCTCGTCGCAGTGATCGGGGGTCTTGACGCAGTCGACGGAGCGCCCGGCGAGGTTCACCAGTGCGGCTGCACCGTCCAGTTCCGTCACCCAGTCGCCCAAGGTGCGGGCGTCCCAGAAGACGAAGCGTCCGGCCACCGCGCGGCGGGGCCGGTGGCGGCCCAGCACCACCACATCGCATCCCAGGTCAGAGAGGTGTCGGGCCAGATTGGTTCCCAGGAAGCCCGTGCCACCGGCGATGACGATCCGTCCTCCAGGCCTCGCATCCCGCATGTCGTCGCCCCTCCCGTTACCCAGTCCGTCACCGGGACAAGCCCGGCCGTCTAATGGTTACCGGCCTCATCACGGTTAGACCGCGCCGGGTGGGCGCAGGAGATGGCCCGACCGCGCGCAGACGAGATGAACAAGGAGCCTGCCTCCCGCTCGTCGAGGAGGAGGCAGGCTCTCGGGCTCTTCGACGGGTCATGCCACCTTCAGGTCCCGCGAGCGGGGCGCCCGCATCACCCGAGTGGCGTTGAGGATGGCGAGCAGCGCCACGCCCACGTCGGCGAAGACGGCTTCCCACATGCCGGCCAGGCCCAGTGCGCCAAGCAGCAGCATCAGGAACTTCACGGCGAGGGCGAAGGCGATGTTCTCGGCCACGATGCGGCGGGTGCGCCGGGCGATGGAGACGCCCAGGGCCAGCTTGGCAGGGTCGTCGTCCATGATCACCACGTCGGCGGCCTCGATGGCCGCATCGGAGCCCAGCGCGCCCATGGCCACGCCCACGTCCGCCCGGGTGAGCACGGGCGCGTCGTTGATGCCGTCGCCCACGTAGGCCAGGGTGCCCTGTCGGCGGCCTTCCGGCCGCGCCGCGGCAATCGCCTCCACGGCGGCGACCTTCTCTTCGGGCAGCAGGTTGGCCCGCACCTCGTCGAGGCCGAGCTGCCGGCCGATGGACTCGGCCACGTGCTGCACGTCGCCGGTGAGCATCACCTGGCGACGCACGCCCATGGCCCGCAGCCGGCCCACCGCGTCGGCGGACGCGGGCTTGGGCTGGTCGGCGATGAGGACGCGGCCCGCCCACGTGCCGTCCACCGCCACGTGCACCTCGGTGCCGGCGCTGTCGGGGCCGGCGGAGCGCCCGACGGGCACCCCCTCACGGGTCAGGAGCCGCTCGTGGCCCGCCAGCACCAGCCGGCCGTCCACCCTGGCCCGCACGCCGTGCCCGGCTACCTCCTCGTAGTCGGTGACGGCGCCCGGGTCGAGGGGACGCCCGTACGCCTCGCGCACGGAGGCGGCAATGGGGTGGGCGGAGTGCGCCTCGGCGTGGGCGGCCAGGTGCAGGAGGTCGTTCGCGGCGATTTCGCCGGCTGTGTCGACCGCCACCACCTGGAACGTGCCCTGCGTGAGCGTGCCGGTCTTGTCCCAGACCACGGTGTCCACCTTCGCCAGGGCGTCGAGGTAGTTGCCGCCCTTGACGAGGATGCCGGCGCGGGAGGCGGCGCCGATGCCGCCGAAGTAGCTGAGGGGCACCGAGACCACCAGGGCGCACGGGCAGGAGATGACCAGCAACACCAGGGCCCGGTGGAGCCATTCGGCAAAGGTGGCGCCGGGCAGCACCAGCGGCGGGACCAGGGCCACGAGGGCGGCCAGGCCGACCACCGCGGGGGTGTACCAGCGGGCGAAGGCGGTGATGGCCCGCTCGGTCGGGGCCTTGCGGGCGGCCGCCTGCTGCACCAGCTGCAGCACCCGGGCGATGGAGGACTCGCCGAAGGGCCGGGTCACCCGCACCACAATCAGCCCGCGGGTGTTCACCGTGCCGGCCAGTACCGTGTCGCCCACGGTTGCAGCCCGAGGCACCGATTCGCCGGTGAGGGCCGAGGTGTCCACGTAGGTGGATCCTTCGATCACCTCGCCGTCCAGGGGGATGCGCTCGCCGGGGCGGACGATGATCTCGTCCCCCACGGCCACCGCCTCCGGCGGCACCGCCACCACCTCGCCGCCCCGGCGCAGGTTGGCGCGGTCGGGGCGCACGGCCAGCAGGGCCTTGATGGACCGGCGGGAGCCGGCCACGGCCCGGTCCTGGAAGTACTCGCCGACGGCGTAAAAGAGCATGACCGCCACTGCCTCGGGCAGCTCGTGAATGGCGAACGCGCCCAGCGTCGCGAGGGTCATGAGGAAGTTCTCGTCGAACACCTGCCCGCGGCCGATGTTGCGGACGGCGGCCAGCAGCACGTCCCGTCCCACCAGCAGGTAGGCCGGCACGAAAACGGCGTATTCGGCCCAGGGACGCGTGTGGAGCGTGCCGTGGTAGACAGCCCCGATTACCAGCAGGGTGGCCGCAACAGCCATCTCGGCGATGCGGCGCCAGCTCGGGGCGTCGTCCTCTTCCTCACCGCCCGCCTGCGGGGCCGGTTCCGGCCGTACGAGGGTGACCTTCGGATCCACCTGGCGGATGACCGCCTCGGCCTGCGCAACCTCATCCTCGTCCAGGACCAGTTGGCTGGTGGCGAAGCTGACGATCGCATCGGCCATGCCGTGCCGGTGAAGGGCCTCTTCGATTCGGGCGGCGCAGTTTGCACAATCCAGCCCCTGCAGGGTGCAGCTCAACTTTCTGGCCATGGGGTTACTCCTCCTGATAGTGTTCCTGCGCCGTCTGGATCAGCTGCAGCACATGGTCGTCGGCGAGGGAGTAGTAGACGTGCTTGCCCTCGCGCCGGGTCTTCACCAGGCGCATCAGCTTCATCAGGCGCAGGTGATGGGAGATTGTGGGCAGGGTGAGGTCGAGGATCTGCGCCAGGTGGTGCACGCAGAGCTCCTCGGCCGCCAGTAGGTAGAGGATCTTGGTGCGGGTCTCGTCGGCCAGAACCCGGAAGAGTTCCGAGAGGCCCGCGACCTCGACCAGACGCTCCCGGTGCGCGGCCAGGCGTACATCGTCCGACTCCGAGGTGGTGCACACGTCGCGCACCCTGTCGTTCGGCTGGTGGTCCATCCTATGCCCGCCTCCAACGGTGAGACAATTAGATAACCGTCTAATCGAAGCATACCCCCGGGGGGTTGGGTTGTCAATAGGGAACTGTGGCGTTTTCTTCCGTCACCTGTGCATGCGGCCTTCCATGGGCCACGGCTTGGCGGCGGCCCGACGCCGGGAATGGTCGGCATTCCATACGATCATCTTGTTCCCTACGACCGTCGTATATACTGGAAACAGAGAGGTGACGAACATGACCGACGCCACCGGGTTCGACCTGGGGCCGCTGGAGGCCGACGTGATGCGGGTGGTCTGGGAGAAGGGCGAGGTGCAGGTGGAGGACGTGCACCGGGCCCTGCTCGCCGACCGGCAGATCGCCTACACCACGGTGATGACGGTGATGACCCGCCTGGTGCGGAAGGGGCTGCTCACCCGCCAGCGGTGCGGCCGGGCCTACCTCTATCGGGCGGCCCGAGGCCGGGAGGAGATGGCGGCCTCCACGCTGCAGGAGTGGTCACAGCGCTTCTTCGGGGGGCGGGTGCTGCCGGCGGTGAGCTTCCTGCTGGGCACCGAGAAGCTCTCCCCCGACGAGATCGCGGCGGTGCGCCGGCTGCTGGAGCGGCTGGAGGAGGGGGACGAGCGGTGATGGGAACTCTGGGGCTCATGGCGGCCTGGCTGTTCATCGTCAGCCTCTTCCTGGTGGATACGCTGACCACGCTGGCGATCGTCGGCCCGCACGTCAGCCCGGCCAGAAGGCAGGCCTGGGCGTCGGTGCTGCTCGTCGTGCCGCTCGTGATGCTCTTGCTGTCGCCTGCCGGTGCCTGGGCGGCCCTGGCCGCCGGCGGCATCGCCCTGTGGCGTCTGGGACTGCACCTGGCCGCCAGCAGACTTCTCCTGCGCGGCCTGGTTCCGGCCCCCGGGGAGGCGGCGGCCCGCATCCAGGCGCTGGCCACCGATTTCGGGCTGAAGCACCCGGTTGCGGTGCTGCTCGACCCCGCCGACCGGATGGAACCCGCGACGCTGGGGCTCCTCAGGCCCGTCCTGATCGTCACGCCTTCGGTTCTGGCGCTGCCCGAGCCCGAGTTCCGGGCCGTCATCGCCCACGAACTGGCCCACGCAATGCGGCGCGATCCCCTGCGAATCTGGGCCTGCGGCATCGCCCGCACGCTGCTGGGCTGGCACCCTCTGGTCCGCCGCGCCGCCGACCTGTTCCTCCTGGAGGTGGAGATGGCGGCCGATCAGCAGGCCGTGCGCTGGACGGGCGACCGGCGCGGCTACGCCCTGGCCCTCGCCCGCTGGGGGCTCCGGCAGACCGGCCGCACGGCAGCCGCGTGCGGTCCGGGCCACGCGCAGGCGGTGTGGACCGGTGCGTCGTCCCGCCTGGTGCACCGCCTCACCAGCCTGACTGACGCGGACATGCCGGCTCCGCATCTGAGCCTGCCCGCGTGGTTGGGCGGCGGCCGCTTGCAGCGGCGCTGGTGGGGCCGGATGGGCTGGTTTCACCTGCCGCTGGGCGTTGCGTATACCGTGCTGTACCTGGTGGTCACCCGCCTTGCCTGAGGCGGGCACCTTGATCGGCAAACTACTACAGCTGTAGTATCAAGGAGGGACGAGCATGGAGCGGTTCACGTACACCCGAACCGGCCAGGCCCTGAAGAACCGGCTGCTCACTCTCGGCGTGCTCGCAGGGGCCGATCTCGCAGGGTGGGTGATCGCCATCTTCCTGCTTCCGCCGCCATGGGGCCTCGGGGTGGGGCTGGGCGGCCTGGCCATCACCGCCGTGGTCTACTGGTTCGTCATGGCGCCGCTGCGCACCGCCCACGTGCTGGACGGGGAGCGGCTGCTGCTGCAGATGGGTCGCCAGCGCGTGGCGGTCCGGCGGCAGGACATCCGCACGGTGGCGCCCCTGAAGACGCCGTTGTCCCGGCGCCTCGATGTGGGCATCAGCTACCGCAGCCAGACCGACACGCTCTACGTCCTGGCCGACCACCGCCGGCTGGTGGCGCTCACCCTCGCCCGGCCCTACGAGTTGAAGGTGCCCGGACAGGGGCTCTGCCAGTTCACCCGCGTGGTGCTGAGCCTCGACGAGCCGGATCGTTTCTGCGCGGTGCTGGCCGGTCCGGGGTCGGCCGCTGAGCCTGTGGTTGTTCCGCCGCCGGCCGAGGCGCAGCCAGCCGCACCGGCGACCCGGACGCTTCCGCCCGCTGCCCCCGCGTCGACGACGACGCCAGCCGGTGCACGGGTGCCGCCGGCGATCCCGTCCGGTCCGCCGGCGCCTCCGGCGTATCCGGCTGCTCCAGCGGCGGACGGTGCAACGCCTGTTCCTTCTGCGCAGCGGGAGGCGTGCGGCGGCGCAGCCCTGCGGCTTGTCGGGCTCGTGAAGCGTTACGGCGACTTCACCGCCGTGAGGGGCATCAACCTGGAGGTGCGCTACGGCGAGGTACTCGCTTTCCTCGGCACCAACGGGGCCGGCAAGTCCACCACCATCCGGATGGCCACCGGCCTTCTGCGGCCCACGGCCGGCCGGGTGCTGGTGGAGGGGCGGGACCTCTGGGGCGAGGGAGGCCCGGTCCGCCGCCTGCTCGGGTATGTGCCCGATGTGCCGCTCCTGCACGAGTCGCTCACCGCCCGGGAGTTCCTCTGGCTGGTGGCCGGGCTGTACGACCTGCCGGAAGCGGAGGGGCGGCGGCGGGCCGAGCAACTGCTGGCCCAGGTGGGGCTGGAGCGGTGGGGCGACTACCAGATCCGCTCCTTCTCCCTGGGCATGAAGCGGAAGCTGGCCCTGGCGGCGGCCCTGGTGCACCGGCCCCGCGTGCTGCTGCTGGACGAGGTCACCAATGGCCTCGACCCTCGGGCGAGCCGCGCGGTGAAGGACTTCATCAGGGCGGCCGCCCGGGAAGGCGCGGCCGTGCTCCTCACCACGCACATCCTCGCGGTGGCCGAGGAACTGGCGGACCGCATTGCCATCATCCATGCCGGCGCGATTCGGGCCGTGGGCGACCTGGCCGTGCTCCGGGCCGCGGCGGGGCGGCCCGGCGCAGGGCTGGAGGAGTTGTTCCTGGCGCTTACCGACGACCCGCCCATGGGGGTGACGGCATGAGTGCGCGGCGTGGAACCCCAGCGGCCGGGGCCGCGATCGGGCTGCCCGTACGGGCCTTGCTCGTGGCGGCCTGGCGGGGCGCCTACAACGACGGCTGGCGCTTCAGCCGAGTGCGGACGGGCCTCTGGAGGGCGCTGCTACAGGTGGTGCCGGCCGGACTCTTCTTCTGGCGCCTGAGCAGCGTGCCCCCGGTGCTGCCCGCAGGTACGTTGGCGCTGCTCGCCTTTGCCGAGGCCTGGCTGCTTGCCCTGCTCGGGCTGCTGCTCAGGGGCCGCAGGCGGCTCTACACCGGTCCCCTCGTGCGCCTCGTCCACCTCTCGCCGACGCCGGCGGAGGCGGTGGTGATCGCCGATGTGATCGCGGCCACGCCCGGTCACGCGTGGACGGCACTGCTCCTTGCCGTTGCGCTCTCCCCCGCCGCCCGGGGCGCAGAACTGTGGGCAGGCGCGGCGATGCTGCTGGCAGCCCTGGCCGGCGGATGCCTCGGACACCTGACGGGGCTGGCGGTCCTGCTGAGCCTGGTCCGGCGCTGGCCCGGAGCGCTGGTGGCCATACCGGCCGTGGGCATGCTCCTGGCGCTCACCATGGCCGGCTGGCTCACCTACCTGTTCACCGTGGGGCTCTGGCGACCCGCACTTTCCGGGCTCGGGGCGCCGGCGCCCGGTGCCGGCGGGGTCGCGGCGGGGGAGCTGGCCCTGGTGCTGCTGCTCTCCCTGCCGGGCCTGCTCTGCTTCACCAGACTCCTGAAAAGGCGGGACGGGGAAGCGCATCGCGAGGGGTGGCTTGCCGTGTGCGAGATGGCGGATCGGCAGAGCCGCCCCCTGCGTTCTCGCTGGCCCGCCCTGGTGCGGGGACCGGCCGGCGCCCTCCAGGCCGGGGCCTGGCTGGCGGCCCGGCGCAACTGGTTCAGCCTCATCCGTCTGGGCTACGTCCTCTCGGGCCTCGCCTTGCCGCTCTGGTTGGGGCGGTTCGTGGCGGAATCCCGGGCCGACACCCTCTGCCTCGCCGCCGGCCTGCTGTTTGCGGTGTTCAACTACGGCGAGCAGGCGGCGGCGCTCTTCGCGGCGGACGGGGAGCGCGCGGCGCTGGCCCTGCTGGCTGGGGCGAAGCCGCACCAACTGCTGCTGGGCAAGTGGCTGGCCGGGCTGCCCCTGCCGCTGGTGGCAGGGCTCACAACGCTGACGTGGGCCTTGTCGGTGGGACTTTCACCGGCGCAGGTCGTCGTTCTCGCCGCCGTCTCCCTGGCGGTCGCGCTCGGCTGCCTCACCTGGATCGTCGGCGCAGCGGCGTTCGATGCGGCCCCGGGCCGATCTGCGCCGCAGCCGGAGTCGGGGACGCTGGCCCTGGCCTTCGAACAGGTGCCCACGCGGCCGGGGGGCGTTGTGGGGCTGGCAGGGGGTGCCGTGCTGGCAGGGACGGCCGTCTGGCTGCACGCCGGTGCACCGGCCTGGCTGCCAGTGCTGGCGGTTCCGCCGGTCCTGGCCGCGGCCGCTGGGCTGGGACGGTTGGCTCGGCTGGTGCACAGGGGCGTGGGGGAGTAGGGGACGGCTCGACACGTTGACTCGTCTTCTGTGATCGTGGGGGACTGATGTGCGGGGGGTGTGGCGGGGGAGCGCGGAAGGGTTCGGGTCGGGCGGCCTCGAAGGGAGAGACCGGAGGCCCGGGAGGGGGTATCCCCACAGAGCCGGGCCGGAGAAGGAGGGCTTACCCGTGAGACGGTTCGCCCGCGCCGGGGCGGCGCTGGCCGGGCTGCTGCTCCTGGGCGGCACGGCTGCGGCGGCCTTCGGTCAGTTCGAGACCATTCAGGTGCTTCGCAACGGCTTCACGCTCAGAGTCAACGGCCAGGCGGTGCAGGCCGACAACTTCCTGCTGAACGACCGGGCGTACGTGCGGCTTGCCGATGTGGCGGCGGCGCTGGGCATGACGGCGAGCTGGGACGGGGCCACCCGCACGGTGGACGTGGTGCCCCGCAGGGCGGGCATCCGCCTTACCGTGCCCGTCGACCCCTGGAACCCCGTCGTCGACCTGACGAGCCTCGGCGTGCGGGCCGCGGACGTGGAGGCGGTGGGGCTGGAGACGGCCGGGGAGCCCTACGTCTCCCGGCGGTTCTCCTTCGTCTGGGACGACCTCGTCATCGCCGACGAGGCTTCGGTGGCGAGCGGCCGCCCCGTGCTGGACCTGAACACCGAGTATACCCTGAAGCTCTTCACCCGGGGCGGCGGCGTGGTCCGGGCCCGCTTCACCACCGCGGGTCTGCCGGACCTCACCAGCACGGGTGAGCGCCGCATCATCCTGGTGCCGGCCATGCCCGAGCGGGGCTTCCACTGGCCCTACTTCCTGGTGCTGCCCGGCGACGCCCACCGGCAGGAGAACGCCGGCCACCGGCGGTACCTGGTGGTGGACATCAACAACACCGGCCCGGACAGCAGCATTACCGAGACCATCACCCGCACCCGCGCCCAGGTGGAGCAGAGGGAGCTGGTCTCCCTGAAGCTGGCGGAGGAGCTCTGGTCGCCGCTCCTGATGCCCGTGATCCCCCGGCCGGTGATCACCTACCGGTCCGGCGGCGAGGAGAACACTTTCTTGACGCACGCCCTGGACCGCGACGTCGCCACGCTGCACCTGAAGATGCAGGACCCGGAGCTGGCCCGGCTGCTCGAGCGCCAGTTCAGCCAGGCGGGCTACGCCGTGGAGAGCTTCACCCACCTGGATCAGCAGGTGGTGGCGATGATCGAGCACGCCGTGGGGTACCTCAACCAGTACGGCCACGACGTGGAGGAGCAGGTCTTCCTGGTGGGGTTCTCCGCTTCGGGCACCTTCCTCGACCGGCTGGCGGCGCTGCACCCGGAGAAGGTGAAGGCCCTGGTCTCGGGGGCCACGCTGGACAACATGCTGCTGCCCCTGGCCGAGTACGGCGGGGAGAAGCTGATCTACCCCATCGGTGTCGCCGACTACGAAGCCGTCGCCGGCCACCCCTTCGACCTTGCGGCCCACAACCGGGTGGCCCGGCTGATTTACATGGGCGAGGACGACCAGAACAACACGGTGCTCTACCGTGACTCATACGGCGACGAGGAGCGGCGGATCATCACGAAGCTGTGGGGCCAGGCGGTCCTGCCCCGGGCCCGGGCGCTGACGACGCTCTACGGTGAGGCGGGCGGACAGGGCATCTTCATCCTTGACCGCGGCGTGGGGCACGACTACTCCGAGGCGATGTACGCGTACATGAAGGCGTTCCTGGAGGCGAACAGGGACTCCGACGCGCCGGTGTACCCGCTGCCGGCCGACTGGGAGCAGCTGCGGTTTACGGTCTTCGCAGGCTCGCAGCGATGACACGACGGGTTCTGCCGTGCGGCAACGCCGGTTCGTCAGGCTTGGCAGCATTCAAGCCCGGCACCCGCCAGTGGAGGGGGTGCCGGGCTCCGGTTCGATCTGTTGGGAGGGCTTTCACGATTCCCTCTCCGGCGGCAGGCTGTAGACGACTGCGCCATGCTCATCGAGGAACTCCAGACGCGGGATGTCGTCCTTGTCCACCCGCATGCGGATGCGCGGGCGGCCCTTGCTGTCGTTGATCTGTACGACCGCATCCCCGTCTTCGGTGCGGCCCATGAACAGGCGCTCCGTTCCGGACTCACGGGCCAGGGCGTTCAGCACCTGCTGCTTCTCCGGCCCGTCCGGCATCTGCAGGGCCGCATCCACCCTGGCTGCGAAGTCGGAAAGGGGATACTCCGGCCGGTCAAACACCGTCACGCCGTAACCACGGCGGCCGTTGACCTCGTAATACCCGATGCTGACAATGTCCTGCTGGTTGTAGCGGTCCCACGTCAGGCCACTTCCGGCCACAGGCTGGCCGTTTTCCGTCCTGCCTCCGTACCAGAGACCGCCGCATTCGAATCCCTCGTTGTTGAAGAAGAGGAGGCCGGCCATGGGAAGGGAGTGAGACCGCTTGTAGGTCTTGCCGTTGACCACGGCGTCGGGAAGCTGGTGGGAGATGATCATCCGCACCGTGCCGTCGGGATCCCGTACGTTGATCCGCTCGACGTCAATCTCGGTGAACCTGGCTTTCTCGGTTTCGGACGCGGGTGGCACCTCCGATGATGTGGTAGGAGTGAATACTGCAGGAAATCGCATATTTCCTTCTCCACCACGAACCGTGGGTACTCCCGTGCCCGACTCTGTTCGTGTCCCACGCCGGAACGCCCATGCCGCCTGAGGCCGGGGTTGGGCCCGGTGAGGTAGACAACCCCGCCCCATGTCTGTAAAATAAGTACGCCAGACGGACCATTCAGCGAGGCCACCGCGGCTTCTCCGGCGGCCTCTTTCTCATAGGAGGCGACGTGCGTTGACCGACCGCCCCACGAAGGCCCTTCCCGGAGCCCAGGTGGCCGGCCGCCCGGTGAAAGTGGGCTTCATCTCCCTGGGCTGTGCCAAGAACCTGGTGGATACCGAGGCGATGATCGGCCTGCTCCAGAACACCGGCTATCAGATCACCAACCGGGAGGAGGAGGCCGACGTCCTCGTGGTGAACACCTGCGGCTTCATCGAGGACGCCAAGCGGGAGTCCATCGAGGCCATCCTCGAGGCCGCCCAGCAGAAGACGACGGGCCGGTGCCAGGCGCTGGTGGTGGCGGGGTGCATGGTGCCCCGCTACGGCGAGGAGCTGGCAAAGGAAATCCCCGAGATCGACGCCCTCGTGGGGACCGCCGACTACCCCCGCATCGGCGAGGTGGTGGCGGGCGTGCAGGCCGAAGATGCCCACCACCCAGCGCGCCCCCCGGCCGCCGCGCCCCCCCCCCGGGCCGTCCGCGCACACGGCCCC
>NZ_JBFNEH010000031.1:0-47871 GCF_040797425.1 Symbiobacterium sp.
GGGCCGTGGAACTCGAACGCCACCCTGACCGTGGGGTACCAGCGGTCGTACTCCAGGCGCTCGTGGGTGAGCGGACTTACCAGGAACCCGGGGCGGGCGTTGTCGGTGTACGTATCGATGGCGATCAGCAGGGACAGCCACTCCTTCATGAGGGCCTCGCCGATGGACTCCTTGCTGCCCTCGTCCCGGATGCGGCTCCGGGCCTGTGCGAGCCGCCGGATGATCGCCTGGATCATGGCCTCGTTTCGTTTCTCGATGTTTCCCACGAGCAGCACCAGGCGGGAACGGCGATCCCGCTCCGACGGGACGACCGAGAGAAAACCCTTGGCCGCCAGGGCCTTCAGGTGATTCCGGAGCGTCTTCGGGCTGAGATCGGACCGGGCCAGCACGTTGCCGATGGTCGTCGGCTCGCCTCTTTCAGCCATCACGGAGAGCAACGAGTACAGACCCTTCTGCTCCAGCGTGAGTGCCGGGTCGAGGATGACGTCCTGCATCATGGCCTACGCGCTCACCGCCACTGCGGCCGGATGGGCGGGCAGCGTGCGGTAGCAGAGGTAGCTGAGCACGGCCCAGAAGCCGGAGATGCACGTGGTGTGCAGGAGTTGCGTGAGGAGGTTGAGATAGCCCAGGGGGAAGAGCGCCCCGCTGGCTACCTGGGCCAGCATGAACGCCAGGGCCCAGGAGGCGCCGCGCCGGAGGTCCCGGCGGCCGGACTGGCGGACGGCCCACCAGAGGCGGAGTACGAGCAGCACCCCGAGCGCCGCACCGAGGCGATGGGCGAAGTTGGCCCCGACGGGGCCGTAGAGCGTCGGCCACAGCTCCCCGTTGCAGAGCGGCCAGCCCATGCACGCCAGCGACGCCCCGATGTGGCGGACGTAGGCCCCGAGGTAGATGACCAGGTAGGTGTAGACGGCCGTGCCCCAGATGATGGTGCGCAGGCCCGGGTCGACCGCCTCCGCCGGTGCAGCCTCACCCGGGGCGGGCGGAGCCGCGGGACGATCCTCTCTGACCGCCTCCCCCAGTGCGACCGTCACCAGCAAGGCGAAGGTGAAGCAGAGCAGCGAGAAACCGAAGTGGAGGGCCATCACCAGGTCCGGCTGCGGCCACAGCACCGCCGCCGCACCCAGGGCGCCCTGCAGCACGACGAAAAAGACGGTTCCGAAGGCAAGCCGCTTCAGGCGGACTGCGGCGGGCAGGGCCCGCAGGACCCAGATCAGCACGACGATCGAGAATAGCCCGGCGAGGGCGGAGACGACCCTGTGGCCGAACTCGACGATGGCGGCATAGTCCCACTCCGGCATGAAGGTGCCCTTGCACAGGGGCCAGGATGCCCCGCACCCGTCTCCAGACTCGCTGGACGTGACCCACGCGCCCCAGAGGACCGCTGCGAGCATGACCACCGTGTTGGCCACCGAGACCGCACGCAACGCCTTCATCGCGCAGTTCCTCCGTCCGAAATGATTCTTTACAATAGTTCGACAGAAGCGCGCCGTTGTCCCTCCCGCTCCTGCGATTTCTGCGCGGGCGCGTGTAAAGAGACCCGTACGGCGGTTGTGCTCGTCGGCACGGAGATCTCCGCGTGCGGGTGGGGGCTGCCGGGCCGCCACCGATTCCGGCGCCTTGTTCTATTGTCGCGCACATGGGGCGGGGGGCCGGCGAGACCTGGTCTGTACCCTTGTGCACGAGGAGGCCGGACACCGTGGAGCACGAGATTCGGTTCCGACGACTGACGGAAGGCGACCTGGACCTGATGCACCGCTGGCTGAACACGCCCCACGTGATGCGCTGGTACAGCCCCGGCGGTCAGACGCGGGAGCAGGTGGAAAAGGAGTACCTCCCCTACATCCGCCGGGAAAAGCCTACGGAGCCCTACCTGATCCTGTACCGCAATACCCCCGTAGGGTATATCCAGACCTACCGCGTAAACGACTGGCCCGACTACGCCAGGCACATCGGCGTGGACGACGACACCGCCGGCGTCGACATCTTTATCGGGGAGCCCGAGCTGATCGGCCGGGGGCTGGGACCGGCGGCAATCCGTGCCTTCATGCGCCAGGTGGTCTTCGGCTCGTTCGGGGCACGGGCGTGTGTGATCGGCCCGGAGGTGGCGAACAAGGCCGCTATCCGGGCGTACGAGAAGGCCGGCTTCCGTTTCTGGAAGCGCGCCGTGGTGCCGGGGGAGCCCGCGCCCGAGTACCTGATGCGCATGACGCCCGACGATCTGCACGAAGATGGCACTCAGGCCGGGCGATGACCGGACAAGAACGTGCCTTGCAGGTCGGGCGATGCCCCGGAGGAGGCCGCCCAGTCGTGGTGAGGGCCTAAGGAGACATGCTTTCCAGGCCGAGTTCAGAGCCGGCCGGGTAGTTGGATCAAGCCGCATCGGGCGCGGAATAATGGAGAAGCTACGGGATGACGAGGACGCCCGCGGCGGACGTAAGGACGATGCCCTTGACGGATCGGTCGTTCGCGCACTACGATAGAACCGCAGAACCCATACCCCGTAGGGGTACTCCCCCCAAGAGAGCACCCAGACGGGATCCGATACAGTGTACTCGTCTGGAGGGCACGATCATGAGCGATGCCATGAAGCTCGTGAAAGGAACGGAGGCGCAGGGCGGGGTCAGGCTCGAGTTCGGCGTGACCGGTATGACCTGCGCCGCCTGCTCGTCCCGCATCCAACGCCGGCTGAGCAAGGCCCAGGGTGTGCGTGAGGCCAGCGTCAACCTGACCACCGAGAAGGCCACGGTCTACTACGATCCGGCCCAGATCACACCCGACAAGCTCTTTGACCTCGTCACCGACCTCGGTTACGGGGTCGTCAAGGATAAGTACACCTTCGACATCTCCGGCATGACCTGCGCGGCCTGCGCGACCCGCATCGAGCGGCGGTTGGCGAAGATGCCGGGGGTCCTGCAGGCCAGCGTCAACCTCTCCACGGAGAAAGCCACGGTAGAGGCCGTCGGGGTCAAGGCCGAGGACCTGATCCGCGCCATCAAAGACCTGGGCTACGGCGCCCGGGTTGCGGTCGACGCCGCCGACGCCGACCGGGAGCGCCGGCGGCAGGAAATGCGCAGGCAGGTCGCCCTCCTGGTCTTCTCCGCTGCCCTCACCCTGCCGCTGTTCATCGCCAACATGGTCCTGATGCCGCTGCGCATCGACGTTCCGGTGCTGATGAACCGCTGGTTCCAGTTCGCCCTGGCCACGGTGATCCAGGTGGTGGTGGGCTGGCGCTTCTACCGGGGCGCCTGGCTGAACCTCTCCCACGGCTCGGCCAACATGGACGTGCTGGTGGCCCTGGGCACGACGGCAGCTTACATCTATTCCGTTGCCCTTTCCTTCTTCCTGGGCGGCGAGAACTACTACGAGGCCAGCGCGACGATCCTCACCCTGATTCTCCTGGGGAAGACCTTTGAAGCCATCGCCAAGGGGCGGACGTCGGAGGCCATCAAGAAGCTGCTCTCGCTGCAGGCCAAGACCGCCCGGGTGGTGCGGGACGGCGTGGAGCGGGACATCCCGGTGGAGGACGTGGTGGTGGGCGACACCATCCTCGTCCGGCCCGGCGAGAAGATTCCCGTCGACGGCGTGGTGCTGGAAGGCATATCCGCCGTGGACGAGTCGATGCTGACGGGCGAGCCGATCCCGGTGGACAAGAAGCCGGGCGACGCCGTGACCGGCGCCACCCTCAACAAGAACGGCTCCCTCACCATTCGGGCGACCCGGGTGGGGAAGGACACTGTCCTGGCGCACATCGTGAAGATGGTGGAGGAGGCTCAGGGTTCCAAGGCGCCGATTCAGAAGCTGGCCGACCAGATCTCGGGCATCTTCGTGCCGGCGGTGGTGGGCATCGCCGGCGTCACCCTGCTGGCCTGGGGCCTCATCGCCGGCGACTGGAACCAGGCGCTGCACGCCGCCATCTCCGTCCTGGTGATCGCCTGCCCCTGCGCCCTGGGCCTGGCCACGCCCACGGCCGTCATGGTGGGCACCGGCAAGGGCGCGGAGGTGGGCATTCTCTTCAAGGGCGGCGAGCACCTGGAGCGGGCCCACAGGGTGAACGTGGTGGTGCTGGACAAGACCGGCACGATCACCTGGGGCCGGCCCGAGCTGACCGACGTGATCCCGCTGGCGGCGGCAGGTGCGGACGAGCTGCTCGCGTGGGTCGCGGCCGCGGAGTCCCGGTCCGAGCACCCCCTGGGGCAGGCCATCGTGGCAGGGGCCAAGGAGCGGGACGTGGCGCTGCCGCCGGTCGAGACATTCAGCGCCATTCCCGGCGCCGGCCTGGAAGCTCGAGTGGCCGGGCGGCAGGTGCTGGTGGGAACCCGGCGGCTGATGGCCGAGCGGGGGATTGACACCGCTCCGGCCGAAGCCCGCATGGCCGAGCTGGAGAACATGGGCAAGACCGCGATGCTGGTGGCCGTGGACGGAGCCCTGGCGGGGATCGTCGCCGTGGCGGACACGGTGAAGCCCACCTCCGCCGAGGCGATCCGGGAGCTGCACGACCTCGGGCTCGAGGTGGTCATGATCACCGGTGACAACCGGCGGACGGCCGAGGCCATCGGCCGGCAGGTGGGGGTGGACCGGGTGCTGGCCGAGGTGCTGCCCGGCGACAAGGCCGCCCACGTGGAGCGGCTGAAGGAGGGCGGCGCCAAGGTGGTGGCGATGGTGGGCGACGGCATCAACGACGCCCCCGCGCTGGCCACGGCAGACCTGGGCATCGCCATCGGCACCGGCACCGACGTCGCCATCGAGACGGCCTCCGTCACCCTGATGAACGGCGACCTGCGGGGGATCGCCCAGGCGTTCCGGCTCAGCCGGCAGACGATGCGGACGATCAAGGAGAACCTCTTCTGGGCCTTCATCTACAACGTGATCGGCATCCCCATGGCGGCCTTCGGGCTCCTGAACCCGATGATCGCGGGCGGGGCCATGGCCTTCTCTTCGGTCTCGGTGGTCTCCAACTCGCTCCTGCTCAAGCGGTACAACCCCCGCAGCAAGGGGGGCATCCGGGGCGACGCGCTGGTGAAGCTGGCCGCCGCCGGCGTAATGGCGTTTGCGATCTGGCTCGCCTTCTTCTACACCCAGCCCTTCAACACGGTGCGTTACAACCTGGTCATCGACCAGCCGACCCTGGAGGTGGAACTGCGGGCGAAGGTGGGGCAGCAGGTCAGGGTGTCGCTTACCAACCGGCATCCCGAGCTGATCCACAACTTCATCATCCAGGAGGTGCCCCACCGGTTCCTTAAGATGGTGCGCTTCGACCCGCAGCTCGAGATGCACGGCGGCGACGCCGACGTGATGATCCACGTCTCGCCCGGCCGCACGGCCATCGTGGAGTTCACGCCCACGCAGCCGGGGCGGTACGCGATCGGGGACCCGGGCAAGCTCGGGGTGAAGGGCTGGCTGATCGTGGAGTAGTGCCGGTCATGGGGCGCGGCCATCGCCCTCTGCCAATGAGCCGGGGGTGTCAGGGAAGGCGGCCGTGGCTACCTCCGGCGGGTGTCCAGCGGACAGGCAAGGCCCCTCCAGCACGATCTGAACAGGGCTGGAGGGGCCTTCGATGCGCGCTTGCGCCAGGCTACCGATCCACAGACGGACTCGGCGGGACCGGGAGTTGCACCTCCCACCCGCCGCTCAGGCGGTACTCGGGGCTCGCGAAGACGACGGTCAGATTCCCGATCGGCGCCCGCTTGAAGTCGACCTCCAGCTGCGTGATCTGCCCGTCGGTGCCCTGGCCGCTCCAGCCCGTCGGACTGTTGCCGAAGGGCAGCCCGGGCGGCGCAAAGCTCACCCACTGCAGGAGGGCTCCGTCGACTTCCGGGCCCAGGTCCAGGTCGAAGCGGAAGGTCTGCGGGCTCAGCCGGGTCACCGACCGGACCGTGAAGCTTCGGCTGCCGATGGTCAACTCCTCGTTCAGTTCCAAAGGCTCGCCTTCGGGCAGGCGGGCGAGAGGGACCGTCAGCCGGGTCCTGGCGGAGGGTTCCGCCACGGTCAGCGCAGGGACCGAGAGCGTCAAGGTGCTGGCGTCACGCGCTAGGGGACCCCGGAAGACGACCTGGGCCGTACCCCCCTGGAAGCGGGATTCATCCACCAGCAGCGGGTAGACGCGGCCCCGGTCGTCGGCGAGGGCCGGCAGCGTCTTCCCACCTCCGAAGTCGTCGCCGTACCGTATCAGGGTAACCCCTTCCGGCAACTCGGCATCGAGGGCGATGACAATGCGGTCGGCTGTGGCCGTCCAGTAGGAAACCCCCACCTTCACGCCCCACCGCTCGGCCGACCATGTCCCGGCGTAGGCCTCGGCCAGCCCGGACTCGTCGGCTCGGACCAACGTCAGCGGGACCTCGACCTGCCCTTCCGTGCCTTCCAGGTCAGACAGGACCAGTACGGCCTCATGGATTCCCTGGGGCAGGGGAGCGTACCAGTACGAGCCCTCGAGGCTCCTGCTGCCACCCGCCAGGTGACCGGAGCCGCGCAGTGCGGTTCCGTCGGGAAGGCGCAGCACGGGAGCGAAACTGCGCCAGGCGACGCTCTTCTTGTTCAGCACGGCGGGCCACTCAGCGCGGAATTCGACCCACGTATTCGCACGCGAAGCGATGACCCCTGTCACGGTCACCCGCACGTCACCCTGCTCTACCGAGACGGGCGCGATCAGGACGCGCGTCTCCGCGTCCGTCTCGGTCAGCCCGATCCCGGGCACCAGTCGCACCAGCCGTTGGATGGCCGCCAGGGCCCCCTCCGGGTTGCTCGCCGCCACCGCACCCGACACCAGGAGCAGGGCCGCCGCGGCTGCAGCCAGCCAGCGGCGGGGGCGACCGTGCGGCTGCGCTGAAGTCGGCCCGGAGGCGCTCGGCGCGATGGTCGAGTCATGTGTCTGCGCGGCGGCGGTGGGCTGGCCGGCGGCACCGATCCCGTCACCAGCGGCGCCCGGCGAGGCGAAGCGGGGCGCGGGGGCGGCAGACGCGGTGGAAGGCGCCTGGGATGGGGCAATCTCCGCCTTCTCCATGGCCCGGCGGCGGACGCGTGCCAGCACGTCGGCAGGCAGCGCGGGTGCATCGTCCACCAGGTGGGCCAGGTCGTCGGGCCGCAGGCCGGTCTCCGCCAGGAAGGCCTGCTCCTCCGGCTGCAGGTCGGTTCGCTGCCTAGCGTCCATGGCTCTGCACCTCGCTTTCGTCGTTCAGCAGGCGCTTGAGGCTCTGCCGGGCCCGCCAGAGGCGGGTGTCCAGCGCACCCCGGGTGATGCCCAGGTCCCGGGCCATCTCCGCCAGAGGCTCTTCAAAGAAGTAGCGGCGAATCAGCAGTTCCCGCTCCGCCTCCGGCAGCCGGCGCAGGGCGGCGTGGAGGGCGGCCTGCACTTCCCCGGCGAGGACCACCTCGTCGCTGGGCGGGGCGGCCGGCTCCGGTGCGGCCCCCAGCGGGATCACCCGGCTCTGGCCCCCGGCGTCCAGCTTGCGGCGGCGCAGCATCCGGCGGCGGTCAAGGGCGGCGTACTTGGTGAGCATCAGGACCCAGTTGGTGAGGGTGGAGCGCGCAGGGTCGAACTCGGCGACCCGCTCCCAGGCGGCGGCCAGGGCGTCGCTTACCACCTCTTCCGCATCCTGCTCGGTGCCCAGTCCGCCCAGGACCATCCGGGCAAGCCGGTAGGCCTTGTGGGCGACCAGGTCGACCAGGAGGTCCAGCCCCGTGGGGTCACGGGCGAGGAGCAGGCGGTGGATCGTCTGTTCATCCCACTCCGGCATTTGCACCCTCCTCTGGTTGGCTGCGGCGACGTTGTGTGGTGAGGGACGGCGCGTCGTTGCCTTCCACCCGGTACTACGTCTTCTCCAGATGGTTTCTCACACGAAACCCCCGAGACCTTTCCGTGGCCTCGGGGGTTTGCCAATGTGCGCAAGCCGGGAACAGCACGCGTGTTCCCCAAGTGTGTGTCTGCATGCCGCAGCCCGTGCCAGGCCGCCGGCGCCTACTTCCGCATCTGGGCCACCAGGGCCTTCAGCGGCTCCATCAGCAGGGTCGGAAGGAGCGATAGCCCCAGCACGGTGAGCCAGCCCTGCAGGCTCAGGGCGGTCACCTTGAAGAACGGCCGCAGCCCCGGCACGGTCATGACGGCCAGCAGCAGCGCCAGGCCGACGGCGGTGGCCACCCAGGCCACCCGGTTGCGGAAGAAGCCGATGCGCCAGGACGGCCGGGCGAGGTCGCGGCAGCCGTGTGCCCACCAGAGCTGGGCGAGGGCCAGGGTGGCGAAGGCGTAGGTGGAACCCACTGCCGCGGCCGACGTACCCTCGGGGGCTGTCCGCAGCCCCAGGAAGAGCGCCGCCAGCACTGCGGCGGTGATGAAGACTGACTGGATGCCCATCAGCGTGAGCAGGCGCCGGGTCAGCACGGGCTCCCTGGGGTTCCGGGGCTTGCGCCGCATGGTGCCCTCCTCGGCCGGCTCCAGGCCCAGGGCGATGGCCGGCAGCGAGTCGGTGATGAGGTTGATCCAGAGCAGGTGAATCGGCTGCAGCGGCACCGGCCAGCCGGCCAGCATCGCGACGGTCATGATGAGCAGTTCGCCCACGTTGGCGGAGAGGAGGAAGAACGTGGCCTTCTGGATGTTGGCGTAGATGGTGCGCCCTTCCTCGATCGCAGCGACGATGGTGGCGAAGTTGTCGTCCATCAGCACCATGTCGGCCGCTCCGCGGGCGACGCCGGTGCCCACCACGCCCATCGCCACCCCGATGTCGGCCCGCTTCAGGGCCGGGGCGTCGTTCACGCCGTCGCCGGTCATGGCCACCACCTGCCCCTGCCGGCGCAGGGATTCGACGATGCGCAGCTTGTGTTCCGGCGAGACCCGGGCGTAGACCGGCACCGTGCGCACCGCCCGGTCCAGCTCTTCGTCGTCCAGCTGATCCAGCTCGGGACCGCTGAGGACGCGGCTGTTCTCGTCGGCGATGCCCACCTGCCTGGCGATGGCCAGGGCGGTGGTGGCATGGTCGCCGGTGATCATCATCGTGCGGATGCCGGCCTCATGCGCCCGGCGCACGGCGTCGGCGCTCTCCGGGCGGGCCGGGTCGGTCATGCCGATGAGGCCGATGAGTTCCAGGTCCTTCTCCAGCGCGGCGAGGTCGCCGGGCAGGTCCACGGCGGGGCGGGTGAAGGCGACCGCCAGCACCCGGATGCCCTCCTCAGCCATCTTGCGGTTCGCTTCCTCCACCGCCCGGCGGCGCTCGGGGGTGAGCGCGGCCGTGCCCTCCGCCAGGCGAATTCGCGTGCAGCGGGCGAGCACCACGTCCGGCCCGCCCTTCACGATGCCGGTGTAGCCCTCCTCCGCCTCGCCCAGGGCGTGGAAGGTGGTCATCCGCTTCCGGTCAGACGAGAACGGCACCTCGGCAACCCGGGGGAAGTCCCGCTCCAGGGCGCGCTTATCCAGGCCGCACTTCGCCGCGCCGAGAACCAGCGCCGTCTCGGTGGGGTCGCCGACGGAGCGGAACTCGCCGTCCTCCTCCGAGAGGCTGGCGTCGGTACAGAGGGCCGCCGCGGCCAGGAGTTGGCCGGGGGGGCTGTCCAGGGCGTGGCGCTGGTCGGGATCGGCCCATCCCTCGGCCAGCCAGAGCCGGGTCACGGTCATCTTGTTCTGGGTGAGGGTGCCGGTCTTGTCCGAGCAGATGTAGGTGGCCGAGCCCAGCGTCTCCACGGCGGAGAGCCGGCGGATGACCGCGTTGCGCCGGGCCATGCGCTGCATCCCCAGGGCGAGGACGATGGTGGTCACCGCGGGCAGCCCCTCGGGGATGGTGGCCACCGCCAGCGAGACGGCGACCATGAGCACTTCGAGCCAGGGCATTCCCCGCCAGAGGCCGAGCGCGCCCAGGATCACCACGATGACCAGCATCGCCGCACCCAGCTGCCGGCTGAACTGGGAGAGCCGCTTCTGCAGCGGCGTCGCCTCCTGCTGCTCCTCCTGCAGCTTGCCCGCGATGCGGCCCACTTCGGTCTCCATTCCCGTGGCGACCACCACGCCCTCGGCGTGGCCGTAGGTGACCGCGGTGGACATGAAGGCCATGTTGGCCCGTTCAGCCAGCGGGGTGCCGGCCTTCAGGACCTTGCCCGCCTCCTTGTGCACCGGGACGGACTCGCCGGTGAGCAGGGACTCGTCGATCTGCATCATCACGGTCCGGATGAGCCGCAGGTCGGCCGGAACGGGGTCTCCCGCTTCCAGGAGCACCACGTCGCCGGGCACGAGCTCCCGGGTATCGATTTCCACCACGCGCCCGTCGCGCCGGACTTTGCACTGAGGGGCGGTCAGCTCCTTCAAGGCCGCCAGAGCCTGGTCGGCCTTGAACTCCTGCACCAGACCCAGCACCGCGTTCAGGACGACGATCGCGAGGATGGCGCCGCCGTCCAGGAACTCCCCGAGGAGGAGCGCAAGGAGGCTGGCGCCGAGCAGAATCAGCACCATGGCATCGCGAAACTGATCGATGAACGCGGCCAAGAGCCCGCGCCGCCGCTCCTCGGCCAGCCGGTTGGGACCGTAGCGGCCAAGTCGCTCGGTGGCCTCGGCGGCGGTGAGCCCGCGGGCGGGGTCGACCTTCAGCCGGGACGTGACCTCGGAAGCGGGCAGGGTGTGCCAGTTGCTCTGTGACAACGCAGGGCCTCCTTCAGGGAACCCCCGGCGGGTGCTGCGGGTGCCGTGGTTCGGAAGCCACGGGGGCCGGTGGACACAGCATCTGCCGGGATGATCGATAGGCGCCTCTCACTCTTTCAGAGGGTGCGACAGGCGCCCAAGGTTCGCGTGGCGCCGCACCTGTCCTCTAGTTTCTCCTGCTGGCTCCGCAGGCCTGTCACAGGGTGGACGCCCGGGCGCACCTTCCGTTCCAGGACCGCCAGTCTGCGTGCGGTGTTCGATCAGCCTCCTCGGCGGGCGGGGACTGGGTGGGAGCGTGGTGTGGCGAAACCGGCTCGCCCACCGGGGGACAAAAACAAGAGGAGAGCGCCGGACTGCGCCTCCTCTGTTCTTTCTATTTGGTCAGCAGGTCTGACAGCGCCAGAGCGCCGCGGTACCGCCCCCAGTTCCACGTCCGCCAGTCGTCAGGCGGTGCGGCTCCCCACCGCGCCCGCAGCTGCCGGGCCAGCTTGTCCGCGGTCGGACCGGGCAGTTGTTCCACTGCCTCCGTCAGGGCCGGCAGGGCGTCGGATCCCAGCGAGGCGGCGTATTCCACGTCGAACCGGCCGGTGGACTGTGCCCAGGCGACGTTGGTGCGGACGATGAGCGCTTCGGGGTTGAGCGCGTGCAGGAGCAGCAGCACGACGAGGCCGGCGGTCAGGGCGCCCGCGGCGAAGCGGTCGAGCACTCCCCGCATCACCGTGGCCAGGAACCAGGCGAACAGGAAGGCCAGCCACGCCATGAAGGCGGTGCTGTAGAGGCGAAGCTCGGTCAGGCCGTACTCCTGCACGTAAAGCCACATCCGCTGCATCGCCGAGGCCATGACGACGAAGAGCAGGCAGACCAGCGGGATGCCCAGCCACCGGTACAGCCGGTGCGCCGCCCCGTCCGACTCCGGCAGGGCCCAGTGCAGGGCCAGCATGACGGGCAGCACGAGGGCGGTCACCTGGAGCAGCTCGAAGAACCCGCTGCGGGCGTACTCCGCGTACGTGAGGCCGGCCGTGGCCAGGACCAGGTCGGCGCCGCCAAACAGGTAGCGCACCTGCACCGCCACGAAGGCGAGGAAGAGCAGATCCAGCAGGCCGAGCACGACGCCGGCCTCTATCGGGCCCAGGGCGAAGGTGCCTCTCTGGATCTGGCGGAGATCCGGCAACCCGTCCGGCTTCTGGATGAGCACGGTGCGCAGGAACCCGGCCGCCAGGAAGCCAAAGAACAGGATTCCGAACAGGTGGCGGCCGAGCCAGTCGGCCGCGTCCCAGGCGAGTGCACTGCGCAGGAGCTGGGCGAAGACGGCGTCGGCCGAGGCCAGGAGGCTGCCGAAGAGGAGCAGGAGCGGTATGGCGATGACCAGGCCCCGCAGGGCGGCGGTCGTGTAGCGCGACCTGCGCCCCCGGGCGAGCGCCTTCCACTGCACATCCGTGAACAACAGGCAGAAGGGGCCGACCGCGTGGTGAGCGGCGGAGACGACGAGGCCCGCGGGGTAGGTCAGCACACCGGCCCGGCTGATCCGTCCGCTCCGGAGGGTGAGGGCGGCGAGGCCCAGGCAGAGGCCGATGGCCAGGACGTCCAGAAACTGCAGGACCGACGAGGCCCGCCACATGAGGCAGGCGGCGAAGAGCACCGCTCCGGCCAGCAGCCAGCGCCCCTCGCCCCGGAACGCACCGGCCGCCTCCCCCGAGGCCGCCGTGCGAGCCGGAGCGGAACCGTCCGGTGCCGTCGCGTCGGGCGTTACACCAGTCGACTCCGTCCCGCCGTGCGCCGCACCGCCCGGTTCCGTCTCATCCGCCGCTGCCCGGTCCGCCCGAATCCACCTGGCCAGGGCCACCGTCGCCCCGGCGAGGGCCGCCACCCAGAGGAAAGAGCCCAGGCCCAGATCCTGCGCCTGCAGGATCAACTGGTCCCCCAGGAGGCCGATGAGCAGCGCGGTACCCAGCGCAGCCAGCGCCAGGCGGCTGTTGCCGTTTGTCCTGGTGTCTCCGTTCATCACGGGTACCTCCCTTCTACAGCGCGGCGGGGAGCCTGCGCCCGTGCGGCCAGCGGGGCACGGGGGGAAGGTCCGCCAGTCCGGGCCTCTCCCGGGCCACCGCCACCAGCGCCATGCCGGCGGCGTTCTCCGCCTCCACCAGCCGGACCGCCCGCTCCGCCTCGGCCTCGCTCATCAGGTAGAAAGGCTCCTCCCAGACCAGGAGCCGGGGCGCGGGCAGCAGGGCGACGGCCAAGTCTGCCAGGGCCCGGGTGCCGTGGGTGAGGCCGGCGACCTGCCGGCCCAGCAGGCCCTCCAGCCCGAGGGTGTGGGTGAGATGGCGGAGCCGGCTCTGGTAGACCTCGGGGCGCATCCGGGCGAGGTGGGCCTGCCAGCGGAACGAGGCTTCCAACGTGAACTCCCACCAGAGGTCATCCCGTTGGCCGTCGACGTAGGCCGCATCGTCCGGAAGGACGGGCTGGTCGTCAGTCGTCAGCGCCCTGTCGCCCAGCGCCGGCGGCGGCGTTCCCTGGACCTCGGCCCGTGCCTCCGAGATGAGGGCCCGCCCGCCGACCGTCAGGACCCGGGCGGCCAGCCTGGCGAGGTTGGCTTCCTGATTCCAGGGTTCACTTGCGGTTGGGGAACGCCAGATCACCGTCGTCGCCGTCATGGATCTCCCTCCCGAGGTAAGCTTTGGCCTGGGCGGCCAGCTGGTCGATTCGGTCCGGGTTCAACTCGTAGAGGACGAACTTGCCCTCCTGACCGGCCCGGCCCACCAGCCCGGCCTCCACCAGGAGGCGCAGGTGGCGGGAGACCGTGGACTCGTTCAGCCCCAGTCGCCGGGCCATCTCCTGCGCGGGCACCCGCTCGTGCGCGATGAGGCGGAGGAGCTTGAAACGGGTGGGGTCCGAGAGGGCGGTGAAGCCCAGCAGCAGGCTTTCCGGGGCCTCCTCCGGTTCCTGAGCCGCCTCGTGCTGCGGGTCGTAGAAGAAGATCTGCGTCCGGTCGAGCCGGTAGAACATCAGCCTGCGGGGGCTGAAGGCCGAAGGGACGAAGAGGATCCGGCTCAGGTCCTGGAGCGGCACCCGCATGCCCTTCCCCCAGTGGAGGATGAGCGCATCGCCGTCGCCAGCCACCCCGACCCGGTCGGAAAAGCGGGAGATGAAGGAAACGGGGTCCACCTGCGTCAGGAGGGCGGACTCGCGCTGGATCGACTCCGTCAGCACCCCCGCCCTGGCCCCGATCTCCGGCGAGATCGCCTCCCAGTAGGCCAGCAGGTCGGCCGCCAGCGCCGGCTCACGGTCGCCCAGGCGGCGCAGGGCGTCGGGCGTGGGGAGGTTGGTGGACTCCTCCAGCTCCAGTGCCAGGGCGAACAGGTCGGTCTGCTGGGCGTGGGCGTGCAGGCGGTCGAGGAGCCCCGGCGGCAGCCGGTTCAGCACCCGCTGTTCCCACGGGGCGGCGGGGCCGAAGCGCGCGGGGTTCTGGATGACGAGCAGCGAGAGCGCCAGGTCCAGCAGCGGCGAGTAGCGGAACTGGATGAGTTGCCGGAGCCGGTCGCGGTCGGTCATGGGGCTCACTCCTTCTGTTGCGTCTCCGCGCAATCCAAACGTAGCATTGATTGCACCGATAGTCAAGTGATCCGGTGTATCTATTGCGCGCGCAGTCAGCGCATTCCCGGTCGGTGCAGGGCGGACGACCATCGGCGAGCCGGCGGCCCGCCGTTCCTGCCGCCCACCTCCCCCGGCAGGAGGGAGGTCGCGGGGAGTTCCACTGAACCCAGGTGGCCTCCCGGCCGGTCTCTTGGACGGTAAGATCTTTGAGGAATGGAGGGGTTTTGTGACGCTGGAGGTGCGTAATGTATGCAAGTCCTTCGGCTCCGTCCGGGCGGTGCAGGACGTCTCGTTCACCGTACCGGCGGGCCGGGTCTGCGGGCTGCTGGGCTCCAACGGCGCCGGCAAGACGACCACCATGCGCATGATCATGCGCATCCTGCTGCCCGACCAGGGCGAGATCCGCTGGCAGGGCCAGCCTGTCACCGATGCCGTGCGCGCCGGTTTCGGCTACCTGCCGGAGGAGCGTGGCCTCTACCCCAAGATGCAGGTGCGGGAGCAGCTCATCTACTTCACGCAACTGAAGGGGCTGAGCCGCGGCGACGCCGCGCGGCAGGTGGACACCTGGATCCAACGACTTCAGCTGGGCGAATACGCCCGGCGGCGGGCCGAGCAACTCTCCAAGGGCAACCAGCAGAAGGTCCAGTTCATCGCGGCCGCAGCCAGCCGCCCCGCACTCTGTATCCTGGACGAGCCTTTCACCGGCCTGGACCCCGTCAACACCCTGGTGATGGAGGAGGCCTTCCGCACCCTGGCCGCGGAGGGCACCACCATCCTCTTCTCCTCGCACAACATGGACCAGGTGGAGGCCCTCTGTGACGACGTGGTGCTGCTCCACCGGTCAAAGGTGGTCCTCGCCGGCACCCTCCGGGACGTGAAGCGGGCCGCCCGCCGGCAGACCGTGCGGCTGCGCATTGAGTCGGGCGACTACAGCTTCCTGCGCGAGTTCCCCGGCATCCGCACCCGGGCTGCCTCGGGCGGGGCGATCGAGATCACCGTGCCCGAGGGCGTGGACCCCAACCGCATCCTGCAGCGCGCGCTGCAGGCCGACACGGTGACGGAGTACTCGCTGGGCGAGCCGTCGCTGCGGGAGATCTACATCGAAAAGGTGGGTGGGGCGGATGCGTAACCTCTGGCTCGTGACCCGGCGTGAGTTCCTGACCCGCATCCGATCGGGGGCGTTCATCACCAGCACCGTCCTGATGATGGTGACCCTCTTTGCGGTCACGGCCATCCCCTACCTCATGGAAGGCGGAACGCCCAAGCCCCTCGTCGTGACCGTGGTGGACCGGACCGGCCGGCTTCTGGAGCCCCTCCGGGAAGCCGTCGCCGCCAACCAGGGCAGCCGGGGGGTGGAGATCAGGGCCGGGGAGGGCGACGACGAGGAGCTGATCGCCGAGGCCCGCGCGGACGAGACCGCTTTGCTGATCATCGAGGGGAACTATCCCGGCGACCTGAGGGCGCGCTTTCTCGCCAGCAGCGTGCGTGACCTGGGCGACTCGGGCCTGGTCACCGGGCCCCTGGAGGAGCTGGTCCGGGCCGCCCGCCTGGCCGAGCGGGGGCTGCCTGTCGAGGTGGCCAGGGAGGTGATGGAGCCGCTCACGGTGGAGGAACTGCAGCTCACGGCCGATGAGGAGCGGACCTCCGACCAGTTCGCCGGCATGATCTTCCTGGTGATGGGCGCCATCGTGTCGGTCTACCTGATCACGGTCATGAACAGCCAGTTCGTCTTCCAGGGCGTGCTGGAGGAGAAAGTGTCGCGGGTCGTGGAGGTGATGGCGGCAGCGGTGCGCCCCGCCGAGATGATGGCCGGCAAGATCCTCGGCCTGGGCCTGCTGGGCGTGGTGCAGTACCTGGCCGTGATGGTTGCCTGGGTGGCCGGCAACGCCCTGACCACCAGCGCCCTGGGGGTGCCCTCGGGCAGCATCACGCCGGGGGTTGCCCTGCTGATCATGCTCTTCATCGTGCTGGGTTACGCGCTGAACTCCTCGGTGCTGGCCGCGCTGGGGGCCACCATCAGCCGCATGGAGGACAGCCAGACGGTGGTGACGCCGGTGCTGCTCCTCATGATGCTGCCCATGTTCCTGATCGCCCCGGTCTTCTCCGATCCCAGCGGCCCCCTGGCCACCGTGCTCTCCTTCGTGCCGATCTGGACGCCCATCACGATGCTGATCCGGGTGATGCTCTCCGATGTGCCGATGGCCCAGGTGGTGACCTCGGTGGTGCTGCTGGCGGCCACGACGGCCATACTGGCCTGGGCCAGCGGCCGCATCTACCGCGCGGCGCTGCTCACCTTCGGCACCCGGCCCAGCCTGAAGCAGCTCTGGCAGTACCTGAAGGCCGGCTAGGGCGTGCGAGCCGCACAGCGGGGCTGCAGGCTGGGCGTCGTCGAATGGCAGTGCGAACCCCAGAAAAACGGAACCGTGGCCCGTGGAGGTTGACCGGGCCGCGGTTTCCGTTTTCTGGTATACCGGTGCGTGGATCCTCGGGCACGCAGACCGCACGGCCCAGGCTCCCGCTCGTCGACCGCGTATCGCCCCCACCTGGCACTCGCTCACCCCCGGTCGAGGTGATCGCCTGCATCCGGACCGGGTCTGCCCTGGTGATCCGTTGGGGCCGGGTGCCTCAGAGGCACAGCGCCGGCGCACACCCGACCGGAGCCGATCGGAACCTGGAATGGAGGGATTCTCCGCATTATCGCGACGCGAAAGGAGGAAAACTCCACATTCAACGAGAATGTTGGTGGCGTGAACCTGTAAGGGAGGAGGGACCCGCCGTGACCGAACGCCTGGCGCTGGGCATCGACATCGGCGGCACTTCGTGCAAGCTGGCCCTCATGGATTCGTCCGGAGGGCTTCATCATATGGGCGACATCCCAACTCGCGCCCGGGACGGCGGCGAGGTGCTGATCAACCGGCTGATCGAGGCGGCAGGGCAGCTCCTGCGCGCGGCGCCGCCCGGATCGGTGGCCGGCATCGGCATCGCCTCGGCGGGCCAGATCGATTTCGCCACCGGCATCTGCCGGTATGCCACCGAGGCGTTGCCCGGCTGGACGGGGATGGACATCGGCCCGCGCATGCGGGCGGCGTTCGGCCTGCCGGTCTGGGTGGAGAACGACGCCAACGCCGCGGCCCTGGCGGAACTCACCTACGGCGCCGGGCAGGGGCTGAGCGACCTGATCTGCCTCACCCTCGGCACCGGCATCGGCGGCGGGGTGGTGTCCGGCGGCCGGCTGGTGCGGGGCGCGCACGGCGGCGGCGGCGAGCTGGGACACATCCCCGTGGAGCCCGGCGGCGCCCCCTGCTCCTGCGGAGCCCACGGCTGCCTGGAGGCCTACGCTTCGGCCACCGGGATCCTCCGCCTGGCGCGGGAGGCCGGTCTCGCCGCCGAGTCCGCCGCCCAAGTCTACGCCCTGTCCGCCGCGGGCGACTCCGCCGCCCGGGCCGTCACCGAGCGCGTTGCCCGCTGGCTCGCCCAGGGCATCGTCGCCATGGTGGCCGCCTTCGACCCCGAGGCCGTCCTGATCGGCGGCGGCGTGTCGCAGGCCGGCGCGCTCCTCTTCGAACCCCTGCGCGGGCACCTCGACGCCCATCCGTTCGTCCGGGGGCGCTGCCAGGTGCGCCCCGCCGCGCTGGGTCCCCGCGCCGGCGTTATCGGCGCCGCCGCCCAGGTGTTCTTCTACCACAATCGGGAGGACTGATCATGACCACGACCTATCAGGAGTCCGCGCGCACCATTCCCGTGGCCCGAGCGGTGGACGTGCTGGTGGTGGGCGGCGGTACCGCCGGCGTGTGCGCCGCCATCGCCGCTGCCCGGCAGGGAGCGAAGACGCTGCTGGTGGAGGCGGCAGGCTTCCTGGGCGGGAGCCAGACCGGCGCGCAGGTCTGCCCCACCATGCCCAATCACGTGGACGGGGTGCCGCTCAACGCCGGCATCGGCCTGGAGATCATGCGCCGGGCCGAGGAGGCGGGCTGCGGCTGGACCCACACCGGGCAGCCCTGGTTCGACCCGGAGATGCTGAAGGCCGTACTGGACGAGATGGTGCTGGAGGCGGGGGCGGAGCTCCTGCTGCAGACCCTCACCGTGGGCGCCATCGTGGCGGACGGGGCGATCCAGGGCGTCATTGTCGAGAACAAGTCGGGCCGCCAGGCCATCCTCGCCCGACGGGTGATCGACTGCACCGGCGACGCCGACGTGGCCGCCCTGGCCGGCGTGCCGATGATGGCCGGGATGGAGGAGGACGGCACCCACCAGGCCATGTCGCTCCGGTTCACGGTCGACGGCATCGACCTGGAGCGGTTCTGCCAGTTCCACCGTACCCTCGGCGGCCCGGCTGAGATGCACCCCACGGTGCCCATGGTGCACACGGCCATGGTCTGGGGCCGGGGGTGGCCGCTGGAGCCGGTCTTCCGTCAGGCGGTGGCGGACGGCGTGCTGGACGAGAGCGACGGCAACTACTTCCAGTGCTTCGGCCTTCCGGGCCGGCCCCGCGCCCTCGCCTTCAACTGCCCCGAGATCCCCCTCCGGGCCGACGGCACGAACGCCGACGACCTCACCTGGGCCTTCGTCGAGGGGCGGCGGCGCATCCGGCGGCTGATGCGTTTCTTCCACCAGTATCTCCCTGGGTTTGAGCAGGCCCACGTCGCCTCGGTGGCCACGCAGGTGGGCGTGCGGGAGAGCCGTCGGATCACCGGCGAGTACGTGCTCGACCTGGACGACATCGTCGCGTGCCGGAAGTTCCCGGACGGCATCGCCCGCAACCGCTACCCGGTGGACGTCCACGGGCCCAAGCAGTCGATCAACGAGGAGAAGCGGAACCTGATCTACCTGCCGCCGGGCGAGTACCACGAGATCCCGTACCGGTGCCTGGTGCCGCTCAAGGTGGACAACCTGCTGGTGGCGGGCCGCTGCCTCTCGGCCACGTTCGTGGCGCAGTCGTCGGTGCGGGTTCAGTCCAACTGCCAGGCCATGGGCGAGGCGGCCGGCGTGGCCGCGGCGCTGTCGCTCCAGAAGGGCATCACCCCGCGGCAGCTGGACGGGGCCGAACTGCGGCAGGTGCTGCGGGAGAAAGGTGCGAGCCTGTAGCCCGACCGGCGTGACCCGGGCGACCGGTATGCCCGTGACCCGATGTCCGGAGGCCGGCGCACCCGGCGCCGGCGGCGCGAGCGCACGGCAGCGGTAACCGAACACAACTTCAGCAGGAGCGGAAACCCCATGCGCATTCTCCTGATTCCCGTGGACGCCCGCCCGGTCACCCGCGACATCGCCGTCGAGGTGGCCGCCGTGGCGGGCATCGAGGTGATGGTCCCGCCCAAGGAGATCCTCGGCTTCCTCAAGCAGCCTGCCGACCTGCCCGCCGTGCGGGCCTGGACGGACGAGCACCTGCCGCTGGCCGACGCCGTGGTGGTGAGCCTCGACCTCCTCGGCTACGGCGGCCTCTGCCCCTCCCGCTTCGGCGGCGTGACGGAGGAGGAGGTGAAGGCGCGGCTGGCCCCGGTCTTCCGGCTGAAGGAGGAGCGGCCGGACCTGCCGGTCTACGCCTTCAGCGCTACCATGCGCATCCCCGCATACAACAGCGACGCCGAGGAGCCGGAGTACTGGGCCACCTACGGCTACGACCTGTGGCGGCTCTCCTTCTACGACGACAAGTTCCGCACCACCGGCGACGAGGCGGCCCGGGCCGAGGCGGAGGCCGCAGCTGCCCGGGTGCCGGCCGAACTGGTGGCCGAGTTCCGGGCCCGTCGCGCCCGCAACTTCGAGGTGAACCTCTACGCCCTGGAGATGGCGGAACAGGGGCTCCTCGACCTGATCGTCTTCCCGCAGGACGACACCAGCGAGTTTGGCTGGAACATCGCCGAGCAGCGGCAGCTCAGGGAGGAGATCAACCGGCGGGGGCTGGGCATGAAGGCCCTCATCTATCCCGGCGCCGACGAGGTGGGGCTCGCCCTGGTGGCCCGGGCGGCCAACCGGGCCATGGGCACAACGCCCCGGTTCTATCCCTTCTACTCCTCCACGAAGGGCCCGCTGATCCACGCCCGCTACGAGGACCGGCCCCTGGGCGAGACCGTGAAGGGGCAGATCTTTGCCTGCGGCGGCCTGCTGGCCGACTCGCCGGCGGACGCGGACGTCCTGCTCGCCGTCAACACCCCCGGCGACGCACAGGGCGAGGCGCCCGAGCCCGCCCACCGGCGGCTGGTGGATACCGCCGGCCGCAACCTGCCCGAGTTCGTCGCCCGCATCGCCCATTACCTGGCCGCGGGCCGGCCCGTGGCGGTGGCCGACCTGGCCTACGCCAACGGCGCCGACGCCGCCCTGATTCCCCTGCTGGGATCGGCCGTGAACCTGCCGGACCTCGAGGCGTACGCCGGCTGGAACACCGCCGGCAACGCCATGGGCACCGTGGCGGCCCACGCGTCGATGCGCCACCTGGGCCGCCGCACCGGCCGGCTCAACCAGACCGCCCACCTCTCCTTCCTGCTGAAGCGGTTCGCCGACGACTACCTCTACCAGGTGCTGGTGCGGACGGAGGTGCGTGCCGCCTTCGGCGTGGACCAGCTGCCGCCCGACCGGCTGCTGGCGGAGACGGCCCGGCGGCTGGAGCCCGCCCTGCGGGAGTTCCACGCCCGCTACTTCGCCCGGGCCGGCGAGCTGAACCTGAAGGAGATTTACCTGCCCTGGAAGCGTTCCTTCGAGGTGGGCCTGGACCTGGAGGTCACCGCCCGCTGAAGGGCGGTGACCGACGACCCCCGAGGTCATCGGAGGCCTGCCCGGCCATCAGCCCCTTCCACCCGGGGCACTCACAACTGGAGGTTGCTTACGATGCCAACCACGGCCCATCCCGCGGGCTTCGCTCCGGACTGGCAGGTTCCCGACCCGTCCCGGATGAGCCCGCTCGAACTGGCGGGGCAGATGACGCAGATCCAGGTGCCCGGCCAGGCGTGCACGCCGGAGACCGCGGCTTTCCTCGCCCGCTACCGCGTCGGCTCGGTGATCCTCTTCAGCGGCAACGTGGCCACCCCGGCGCAGGCTGCGGCCTTCACCCGGGGGCTGCAGGAGGCCGCCGTCGCGGCCGGCCTGCCGCCGCTCTTGCTCGCCATCGACCAGGAGGGCGGCGCAGCGTCGGTGGTGCAGCAGGGCGTCTCCCACCCGCCGTTTCTCATGGGCATCGGCGCGAGCGGCGACCCGGCGTTCGCCGAGGCCGCCGGCAGGGTGCTGGCGCGGGAGGTCCGCGCCATGGGCTTCCACTGGCTCTTCGCCCCGGTGCTGGACGTGAACTGCAACCCGGCCAACCCGGTGATCGGCCCGCGCTCATTCGGCAGCGACCCGAACCTGGTGGCCAGCATGGGCGCCGCCTTCGTGCAGGCGGTGCAGGCAGAGGGCGTGCTGGCCTGCGGCAAGCACTTCCCGGGCCACGGCGACACCAGCCTGGACTCCCACCTCGCCCTGCCGGTCCTGCCCCACGACCGGGACCGCCTGGAGGCGGTGGAACTGTGGCCCTTCTGGATGGCCATGGCCGTCGGCCTCGGCTCGCTCATGACCGCGCACGTGGTCTTCCCGGCCATCGAGCCGGAGGGGGTGCCGGCGACCCTGAGCCGCCGGGTGCTCACCGGGCTGCTGCGGGAGGAGATGGGCTACGACGGGCTCGTCATCACCGATTCGATGGTGATGAACGCCATCAAGGAGCACTACGGTACGGCAGAGGCGGCCGTGCGGGCAGTGCTGGCGGGGGCCGACATGGTGATGGCCCTCGGCGACCTGGACCGGGCGGCCACGACGATCGAGGCCCTGGCCGCGGCCATCGCCGACGGCACGATCCCCCGGGAGCGGGCCGAGGAGTCCGTGCGGCGGGTGCTGGCCGCCAAGGACCGGTACCTGCGGGAGGGGCCGGCTCCTCGGGAGGCGGCTGGCACCGGAGGAGAAGCACCCCGGCGCGGGCACGGCTACGCGGCCGCGTGGGAACAGCCTGGCGGCCGGGCCGCGTGGGTTCAGCCCGGCGACGTGTCGGTCTGCGACTCGGCGGAGCACCGGGCCGTGGTGGAGGTGCTCTGCCAGGCGGCCGTGCGCCCCGTGAACGGCGAGCTGCCCCGCCTCCGGGCCGGAGAGCGGGTGCTGGTGCTGGCGCCGGAGCGGGTGGAACGGCCGATGTCGCTGGACTTCTCCTCCCCGCTGGCCGACCTGGTGGCCGCACTGCAGAGCCGCGGCGTGCGGGCGGAAGGGCGGGACACCGGCATGGATCCCGACCCGCAGCGGGTGGCCGCCCTGGTGCAGGGGGCCGATGGGTTCGACGCCGTGCTGGTCTGCTGCACCGAGAAGGCGGCTCTGCCCGACGGCCTCCGGGCCCTGGCCGACCGGCTGGAGGGGCACCCCGGGCGCGTGATGATCTCGATGGGCAGCCCCTACCCCGTGGCCGAGTACCCCGTGGCCGTCTGCTGCCACGGCCGTTTCCGGCCCTCATGCGAGGCCCTCGCCCGGGTGCTGACGGGGGAGGGCGCCCGGGGCGCAGACCCGGGGCTCGCCGGCAGGGCGGAAACCGCGTCCACCCCGGATGAGGTAGGCCCCGCCGACCACCTGCGCGTGCGGGCGGTGCGGGTGGAGCCCGACCCGCCCGACGACCTGATCGACTTCTGGGCCGAGGTAGTGGCCGAACTGAATGCCACGCCGCTCGACCTGGAACTGCGGCTTCTCGACCCAGACGCCGGGCGCGGGGAGTGGTACGCCACCTCGCTGGGCGGCCGCCGAATCGGGGGCACCTTCACCATCCCGCCCGGCCCCTGGCGTTCCCTGCGGCCACAGTGGGTTCGGGGCCACGGGTACGGCATCCCCCAGGGCAGCGAGCCTTTCGTGGTGGAGGGCGATCCGGAGTGGATCACCGTCACGGTAGACGTGCGGGGCTACGGCCGGAGCCGCCAGGCCGGCGACCCGGGCATCCCCGGCTGGGCGGTCCACGGTATTGAGGACCGGCGGGGCTACATTCTGCGGGGGGCCGTGGCCGACTTCATCCGCGCGGCCGAGGTGGCCCGGTCGCTTCCCGGCGCCGACCCCAGCCTCACGCTGCTCACGGGCGGTTCCATGGCAGGGGGCCTGGCGCTGCTGGCCGCCCCGTGGATTCGGAACCTGATGGGCGTCGTGGCCTCCGTCCCCACCTTCGGTGCCTACCGCCTGCGCGAGCGCCTGGTGAAGCGGGGATCGGGAGCGGAGGTGAACCGGCTCCTGGCCGCCGTCACGCCGGAGGAGCGGGCTGCCCTGGTCGAGAACCTGCGCTACTTCGACGTGGTCAACGTGGCGCCGCTGATCTGGGTGCCGGCCCTGATCGGGCTGGGCGTGCTGGATGACGTGGTGCCCGGCGAGACGGTGGCCGCCATCTACCACGCCCTCGGCAGCAGCGTGAAGCGGCTCCAGTCGTATCCCTGCTCCCACTCCACGCATCCGCTCGACCGACTGTGGGACGACTTCGCCCGGCTCTCGCTGGCCTGGGGGCGGGGGCTGGTGGCGCAGCGGCGCCGTTAGAGCATGCAGCCGGGGGGCGCCCTTACCGCCGCCCCGGTCTGTGAGGAGGAAAAACCAACATGGTCGAGACCCTGCCTCTGCATCCCGAACCCAAGATGATCTGGTTCGATCAGTCGGCCAACGCGCCCCGGCTCTCCACGCCGGCGGGGGTCGCCCGCATGGTGGAGCGGTGCGCCGAGGCGGGCATCACCGACCTGCTGGTCAACGTGCGCAGTCCGGACGGGCTCGCCCTCTACCGCAGCCGGCTGGTACCCCACCGCTCCCAGGTGCACGGCGACTACCCCGAGGACTACGACCTCCTGGCGCTTGTCCTGGAAGAGGGGCACAAGCGGGGGCTCCGGGTCCACGCGGCGCCGGACGTCTTCAGCGGCGGCCGCTGGTCGCACCACCACCCGGCCTACGTGGCCAGCCGGCATCCCGACTGGCAGTCGGTGGTCTACGGCCTCGACCCCGCCACCCTCCGGCCGGTCTGCCACCCGTACACCCGGGTGCCGCAGGGCCTCGTCACCGGCGTGCCCATCAATAATGAAGGCGTCGGCTTCCTGAACCCCGGCCATCCCGAGGTGCAGGAGTATCTCCTGGAGGTGCTGGAGGAGCTGGCCCGCGAGTACCCCATCGACGGCTTCTGCCTCGACCGGGGCCGGTACGACGGGCTGCACGTGGACTTCAGCGACCACACCCGCCGGGCGCTGGCCGGGCGGACCGGCGAGCGGCTGGACGGCCCTGACTGGCCGGAGTGGGTCTACCGCATCCTGCGGCCGGGGGAGGAGACTGTGCCCGCAGCGGCGCCCGCACCGGATACCCACGGCGGCGTGACGGGGTACGCCGCACCCGCCGGCGGCCTCGGGGTGATCCCCGGGACCCGCTGCGCACCGGGGCCGCTCTTCGGGGCCTGGCTGGAGTACCGGGCAGCGACGATCCGGGACTTCTTCGCGGCGGCCCGGCAGCGGGTGAAGGCGATCCGGCCCAACCTGTTCTTCGGCGACTACACCGGCTCCTGGTATCCGCTCTACTACCAGGTGGGGGTCAACTGGGCGAGCCGGCGCTATGATCCCGGCCTGCCCTTCCTGCCGCCCACTTACGCCGACACCGGCTACGCGGAGCTGCTGGACTACCTCTGCAGCGGCTGTTACTACCCCGAGGTGACGGTGGAAGAGGCCCGGGCCAAGAGCTCCCCCGCCGACTGGTACAGCGTGGAGGGCGCCGCCGACCTGGCCGGGGCGGCCGTCATGGGTGCCACCCCGGTGATCGCTTCGCTCTTCCTGCAGCAGTACGAGGGCAACGTGGCGCAGTACCGGAAGGCGATCGCCGCCTGCCGGGCCCGCTCGGCCGGCGTGATGCTCTTCGACCTCTGCTACGTGGACGGCTACGACTGGTGGGAGGCGACTCGGGAAGCGCTGGCGTGAAAAGGGTGCGGCCCCCGTGTACCGAGGTGAAAAGGAGTATTCCTCCGCGCCTCATTCCATTTTGTCGTCGAGAAGCGGAGATTTCCTCCGAAAGTTGTACTCGCGAAGGAGGAATCCACCGTGCAGGCGGAGAATCCTCCATTCAGACCTGGAGGACAGGCGCCGCGATCGGGCCAGGGCGCCCAGCCGCCAGGAAAGGGCTCAGGATTCACACACTCTGAGGAGGTGCCCATTGATGTTCTCTAAGGCTCGCAAAGGCATGGCGCTCTCCATCGCCACCGTACTCGCCCTGGGCGTGCTGGCTGGCTGCGCGGGTAGCGGCAACAAGGGCGGCGAGACGCCTGCGCCGTCCGGCGGTGGTCAGCAGACCGGGCAGAAGAACCCGGTGGAGATCCAGTTCTGGACGATCTCCCTGTCCCCCACCTTCGATGACTACATCAACGGTCGGATCGCCAAGTTCGAGAGCGAGAACGAAGGCATCAAGGTCAAGTGGACCGACCTGCCGTACGACGCCATCGAGCAGAAGCTGCTCACGTCCATCGGCTCTGACGAGGCGCCCGACGTCGTCAACCTGAACACCGGCATGGCCCTGAACATGGCCCAGAAGGGCGCGCTGGTCGACCTGAAGGCCGAGGCGCCCGAGACCCTGTCGATCTACCAGGAGAGCCTGCTGCAGGGTGCCACCTTCAAGGGCGGCGTCTACGCCTATCCCTGGTACGCCACGTCCGCCCTGCTGATCATGAACACCGACATCATCAAGGCCGCCGGCCTCGACCCGGCCAACGCCCCCACCACGTGGGACGAGATGACCGAGTGGGCCCGCACCATCAAGGAGAAGACCGGCAAGTACGCCTTCATGCCGGACCGCAACATGGTGCAGTTCAACATGGCGGGCGTCGAGTGGCTGAACGAGGACAAGACCAAGGCCACCCTGAACACCCCCGAGGCCGTCGCCGTCTACCAGCGGATGCGTGACTGGATCGAGCAGGACGTGATCCCGCACGACTCCATCACCAAGAACTACAACGAGGCCCTGAACCGCTACATGGCGGGCGAGCTGGCCTTCCTGCTGACCGGCCCGCAGTTCCTCACCCGGGTCCGCGACAACGCCCCCGAGATCTACGCCGTCACCGACGTGGCCCCGTACATCCTCGACAAGGGCAAGAAGCTGCAGGCCTCGCTGATGAACGTCGTCGTGCCGAAGGCCTCCAAGAACCACGAGGCTGCGATCAAGTTCGCCAACTTCATCACCAACGACGAGAGCCAGCTCGAGTTCGCGAAGATCGTGAACATCCTGCCCTCCACCAAGGAGGCTGCCAAGGATCCGTTCTTCAGCCAGGACACCGGCAACCCGCTGGAGGACAAGGCGCGGAAGATCACGGTTGACCAGATGGCCATCTCTTACGACTTCACCCTGGGCATCGGCGGCAAGCAGAGCAAGGTCCACGAGGCCTACCTGAAGGCCCTGGAGCGGGTCATGCTCGGCGAGATCACGGCCCAGGAGGGCGTGGACTGGCTCGAGGAGCAGGTCAACAACATCCTGGCCCAGCCCGAGTAAGTCTCCTGAACGCACGGAGGCCGGCGGCATCAAGGCAGCCGCCGGCCTTCCTTCAAAAGGTTTCACTTTCCAATCAGGGGGGTTGTTTATGGGCACACTGGCTTCCCCCGGGGCGGCAGGTGTGGACACGAAGCCTTCCTTCGGATCCCGCCTGCGCAAGTGGTGGTCCGGCATCGACTGGCGTACCACCGGCGTGGCGTACCTGTTCATGCTCCCGGCCCTGGTGATCATTGCGCTCTTCGTCTTCTGGCCGATCATCTACGGCCTGCCCCTGGCCTTCACCAACTACTCGGTGGTGGGCGAGACCCGCTGGGTCGGCCTGGACAACTTCCGGCGCCTGATGAGCGACCCCTACTTCTGGGAAGCGCTGAAGAACAGCGTGCTCTACGTGGCGGTGGTGCCGGTCATCCAGATCGGGGCCATCCTCCTGGCGGTGCTGGTGAACCGCCCCCTGAAGGGAGTGGGCATCTTCCGGACCGCCTACTACCTGCCCGTCGTCACCTCGTCCATCGCGGCCGGCATCGCCTGGAAGTGGCTCTACGACTACAAGGGCATCATCAATGCCCCGCTCCTGCAGTGGGGGATCATTGACAAGCCCATCTACTTCCTGAGTGACACGCGCCTGGCCCTCTGGTCCGTGATGGCGATGACCGCCTGGAAGGGGTTCGGCTACTACATGGTAATCTACCTGGCCGGCCTCCAGTCCATCCCCAAGGAGCTGGAGGAGGCGGCGGCCATCGACGGCGCGGGGAAGGTCGGCGTGCTCCGGCACGTGACCATTCCGCTGCTCAAGCCCTTCGCCCTGATTGCCACCCTGATGTCGGTGATGGGCGCCCTGCGGGTGATGGAAGAGGTGATGGCCATGACCGGCGGCGGGGCCGGCACCAACGTGGTGGCGCTCTACAGTTACCAGACTGCCTTCCAGCACTTCGAGTTCGGCTACGGCGCCGCCCTCGGATGGGTGATGGCCCTCATCATCTTCGCCTTCTCGCTCATCACCTTCCGCCTCAACAAGGGAGGGTTCAGGCCAGAATGAGCAGCATCGCCCTGAAGCGGGCCGGCAAGGTCCGCACGGTGATCAAGAATGTCCTCCTGTACCTGCTCATGATCGCCATCGCCATCCTGATGGTCTTCCCTTTCCTGTGGCTGCTTTCCACCTCGTTCAAGACGCCGGGTAACGTCTACGCCTTCCCGCCGCAGATGATCCCGCGGCCGGCGACGCTGGCCAACTACATCGGCGTGGCCAAGATGGTGCCCATCTTCCGGTACCTCCGGAACACGGCCATCATCACCACCCTGGGCGTGGGGCTCAACCTGACGTTCAGCACCCTGGCGGCCTACCCCCTGGCGCGGATGCGCTTCCCGGGCCGGGACATCATCTTCGGCGCCCTGCTCAGCACGATGATCATCCCCAACGGCGCCGGCATGATCGTCAACTACATGACCCTGCGCACCCTGCACCTGACCAACACCTTCCTGGGCGTCGTCCTGCCCAGCGCCGCCACCATCTTCTCCATCTTCCTGCTCCGGCAGGCCTACACCACCATCCCGAAGGAGCTGGAGGAGGCCGCCCGCATTGATGGAGCGAGCGAGTTCTTCATCTGGTGGCGAATTATGGTACCATTGATTCGACCGACGCTTCTCACCGTGGTCATCTTCGACTTCATGGCGCACTGGAACTCCTTCATCTGGCCGGTGGTCGTCATGAAGGATCCCAACAACTACCCGCTGGCGGCCGGCCTGCTCTACCTGCAGGGGCAGTTCTCCTACAACTTCCTCTACCTGGCCGCAGGCACGGTGATCTCCATCACCCCGATGATCATCCTCTTCCTGCTGCTGCAGAAGTACTTCATCAACGGCGTCGCCGGAGCCGTGAAGGGATAGCGGCATCGTGAGCCGGTGGAGGTGGCGCGACGATGGCCAGTGCAGAGCCTGGTACGGGCTTGCTCTTGCGGATCCAGTCGATTCACGGGTCGCTGACCAAAGCCGAGCGGCGCGTCGCAGACGCGGTGCTTAGCGACCCCCAGGCGGCGATCTTCGACTCGGTGACCGACCTGGCCGAAAAGGCCGGGGTGGGCGAGACGACCGTGCTGCGCTTCTGTCGGACCCTCGGTTGCCGCGGCTACCAGGAGTTCAAGCTGCTGCTGGCCCGCGACGAGTCGCTCGGGGCCCGCAACCTGGGGGAGGACCTCGAGGAGTCTGACGACCCGGGCGCCATCCTCGCCAAGGTGACGCAGAACAACGCAGACGCCGTGTCGAAGACCGGGGCCCTGCTGAGCCCCGCGGCGGTCGACCGGGCCGTCGAGGCCATCCGGCGGGCGCGCCGGGTGGAGATCTACGGCGTGGGCACGTCGGGCGTGACCGCCCTGGACGCGATGTACCGCTTCCGCCGGATCGGCATCAACATGACCGCCATCCCCGACCCGCACTACGCGGCGATGTCCGCGGTGCTGCTGGGGCCGGAGGACGTGGCCATCGGCATCAGCCACTCCGGCTCCACCAAGGACACGCTGGCCGCCCTGCGGGCGGCACGGCAGGCGGGCGCCACCACCATCTGCCTCACGGCCCATGCCCGCTCGCCCATCACGGCCGAGGCGGACATCGTCCTCCTCACCGCACCCCGGGAGGCGCCGCTGGAGGGCAGTTCGTTTGCGGCGAAGATCGCCCAGATCCACGCGCTCGACGTGATCTACGTCGCCCTCGCCCTGCGCGACCGGGAGCGGTCGCTCCGGCTCACCGAGAAGACGGCGAGCGCGGTGGTGGACCGGCTCGTGTAGCGGGCACGGCCGTGGACCCCATTTTCAGCGAGAAAGAGTGGATTGGATGAACGACGTCATCGCGACACTCAAAGGAGGGCTGATCGTTTCCTGCCAGGCGGAGCCGGGCGACCCCCTCTGGGGGGTCGAGCACATGGTCGCCCTGGCCCGTGCAGCGCACGTGGGTGGTGCGGTGGGGATTCGCACCAACTACCCCCAGCACGTGCGCGCCATCAGGCAGGCGGTGCCCTTGCCGGTGATCGGACTCTATAAGAAGCACTACCCCAACTCACCCGTCTATATCACCCCGACGATGACCGAGGTGCGCTCCATCGCCGACGCCGGGGCTGACATCGTGGCCGTGGAGTTCACGGACCAGCCCCGGCCTGACGGGCTCACCAACGCCGAACTGCTGCGTCAGATCCGCCTGGCCTACCCCGGCCTGCCGGTGATGGCGGACATCTCCACCCTGGGGGAGGGCCTGGCGGCGGCACAGCTGGGGGTGGACCTGGTCTCCACCACCCTGAGCGGCTACACCTCCTACAGCCGCCGCCTGGAGGGCCCGGACCTGGAGCTGATCGCTGAACTGGTCAGCCGGATCTCCGTCCCCGTGGTGGCGGAAGGCCGGTTCCGGGACCCGCAGGACTGCGCCCGGGCCCTGGAACTGGGGGCGCACGCCGTGGTGGTGGGCACCGCCATCACGCGGCCGCAGACGGTGACCGCCTGGTACGTGGACGCCATGCGCTCGGTCTGCACCCGGGCGCGGTAGGGAGGCGAGGCCCGTGGAGTTGGTGATCATGGGCACTGCGGCCGCAGAAGGCTGGCCGGCCGTCTGGTGCCGCTGCCAGTACTGTCAGGAGGCGCGCCGGCGCGGGGGCAGGGATGTACGTACCCGTGCCGGCGCCGTCGTCGATGGGGTGCTGAAGATTGACTTCGGCCCTGACACGTACATGCAGGCGCTCCAGCAGGGGATCGACCTCACCCGGCTGGAGCACCTGATCGTCACCCATGCGCACGGCGACCACTTCGCTCCGGGCGACCTGGCCCTGCGGGGTACGGTGTACGCCCACGGCCTGGAGCACGACCTCACCGTCTGGGCCGGCGACCAGGCCCTGGCCATGGCCCGGCAGGCGCTGGCCGTGGAGCGCACCACCGGTGTGGTGCTGCGCCGGGTGCGGCCCTTCGAGCCTTTCGCCGCGGGCGACTTCCGCATCACGCCGCTGCTCGCGGACCACAACCCGCTGGAGACCTGCTACCTCTACCTGATCGAGCGGGGAGGCCGTCGCCTCCTCTGGGGGCTCGATACCGACCTCTTCCCGGAGGAGACGTGGGCCTACCTGGCGAACCGGTCGCCGCTGCACGCCGTGGTGCTGGACTGCACCAACGGGCCGCTCACCTTCCGCGGCGGCCACATGGGCATTGGCGAGGTGGTCGCGGTGCGGCGCCGGATGCTGGCCAGGGGCATTGCCACGCCGGAGACGCGCTTCGTGGCCACGCATTTCTCCCACAACGGCGGGCTGCTGCACGCCGAACTGGAGGAGCGGCTCTGCCCGGAGGGGTTCGCCGTGGCCTACGACGGGATGCGCGTTCAAATCTGAGAGAGGTCCGCGTGACACAAATGGGATCGTACGCAACAGGCCCGGGGCAAGCCGCCCCGGGCCTGACTTGTCGATGGCCGGCCTACAGCCCCAGCACCGAGCGCAGCACCGGCTCCAGCCGCCGGGCCATCAGGGCGAAGCCCAGGTCGGTGGGGTGGACGCCGTCCACGTAGGCGCCCTCCGTCTGCGCGTCCAGCAGCCAGGCGCCGTCGATGAAGGTGAGCCGGTCGTCGCCCTCCCGGATGCCCCGGCGGTAGGCCTCAAGGATCACGCGGGTCTGGCCGAGCCGCTTCGCCCGCACCTCGGGGCGGTACAGCTCCTGCGGGAGCTCCAGCATGCTGACCATCACGATGGGCACGTCGGGGTGCGCCTCCCGCAGCGTGCGGTAGAAGGGGTAGTAGACCTCCGCCAGCTCCTCGGGGGTTTCTACGTTGCAGTGGAAGTCGAGCACGTAGCAGGCGGGGTCCAGCTCGGCCAGGAGCGCGGCCATCTCGGGCTCGCCCAGGCCGTTGCCGGAATAGCCCTCGTTCACCACCTCCACGTTCAGCAGGCGGCCGAGGGTGTTCACGTAGCCGTTGCCGGGCCGGGTGGCACAGGCGCCCTGGGTGATGGAGCTGCCGTAGAAGACCACGGGCTTCGGCAGCGCGAACGGGGTCGGAGGCAGCACCTGGGCCCCGGGGCTGAGCTCGATCTGGAGGCTGGTGAGGTCGTTGTAGGTGGGCAGGTAGAGCGTGTACTCCCGCACCTCCGGAGTGAGGCCTGCAAACAGGTCGCACTCGTATGTGGGGTCGTCCCCCAGGGGCGTGGTGCTCACCCAGTAGCGCTGCCGGCCCGGGCCGCCCACGTAGACGTCGATGCCGCTGTGGCCGACCCGGGGCATGTTCCACATGTGCACGTGCTCGCTGTGGCTCACCCGCAGCTGCATCGAGGTGGTGTCGGAGCGGAAGCGGATCTGGCCGCCCGAAGGCATCTGGGCCAGCCACCAGATCGGCGGACGGACCTGTCCTTTCGCCCGCTCCGGCAGGCGCAGGAACTTGCCCCGGTTCTCGGCCAGCCACGGGAGCCCGGCGACCTGCAGGCGGGGGTCGGTGGCGTCGATCCATGTCATGGCGTGTTCCCTCCAGAGATCGAGTGGAGCGATGGGTGCAGGAACTGTACGCCCCGGGCGCGTCGGCAGGTCGCACTGCGAACCTCGCGTCGGCCGACCTGGCCGGCCACGCCTGCGGCGAACTGCGGGCCGGACGGGCGGGCGCTACTTGAACGAGGCCATCACGTACCACTTCCAGGGGCGGAAGCCCACGATGCCGTAGAAACGGACCAGCCCGGTCCAGTCGATCACGGCGCTCTCGACCCCCCGGTTGCGCAGCTCGGCGATGGAGGCCGAAAGCAGCCCGAGCCCGATGCCCCGTCCCCGCTGGGCAGCGCCCACCCCGATGGGTCCCAGGCCGCCGTGGGCGCCCGGGAAGAGCGGGGCCCAGTAGATGCCCGGCCCGAACCGGCGGGACCGCGGCGTATGGATCCGGGCGAAGCCCACCACCTGCCCTTCGTCCAGCGCCAGCATCACGTCCTCCAGGTTCCCGCCCCGGCTCAGGTGCTGCTCCATCTCCCAGGCCCAGCGGCCCGGGAACTCCTGCCGCATGAAGGCAAGCACGGCTTCCTGTTCCCCGTCTTCCATCGGACGGTACATCACCGATGGCGAGCGGCGGAAGGCCTGCAGGGCCGCCTCCGGGTGCGTGTAGGCGGCGATCTCGTGGCTCACCAGATCGCAGGAGAGACCGCCCAGCTCGGCCCCCCGCCGGGCGAACCAGTCCAGGGCCTGGCGGCACTCGAGCGGAATCCCGGGGAAGAAGTGGCCGGGGTCGCTGCCGATCCCCACCGGCTCGGTGGAGAACTGGCGCAGATGGGCCAGGGCGTCCCGCAGGAGGCCGGTGCCCACGCCCTGCCCCTGGAACTCGGGATCCACCACCAGGGCCGAGATCCAGCCCTTCTGGTCGGCGGGCAGGTTCCCCATGGGCGCGGTGCGGCGCTTCAGCGCGATGAAACCGACCAGCCGGTCGCCCTTCAGGACGGCGCGGCTGCCCTCGGCGTCGAAGTTGGGTTCCTCCCAGAGGTTGGCTTTGAGGAGCGCCGGGCGCATCGGGAAGTGCGCGCCCAGGGCGCGGTTCCACAGGTCCACGGCCTGGGGAAGCAGGTCGGGGGTCAGCAGTAGGGTGCGCATCATCATTCCCCTTTCGGTTGCAGGTAGGCGGTGGCAAAGAAGTGCCAGTCCCCGATGCCCTGGTGAACCCGGAGCAGCAGGTGGTTTGCGCCCTTCCCCACCGGGAGCCGGTATTCCTCCTGTCCGGGCGCCGATCCCCGGAAGACCGGCACGTCGGCCACGCACCGGCCGTTGAGATAGAGTCGGTAGCCGTCGTCGGAGCCAAGGCGGAGGAGCAGTTCGCCGTCTGCGGGGGCCGCGAAGGTGCACTCGGCGTACGCCACTGCCTGGCTGAGCGGGCCGAAGAGGGGGAGCAGGTCCACGAAGCCCTCGGGGCCCTCGGCGGCGACGGTCGCACCCTCGGGCGGGGCGGGCCGCGCCGGGTTGCCGCTCTGGCCGCGAGAGCCGCCATCCTGCTCCCGGGGCCCGGCCTCCTGGCCAGTCCCGTCGGCCGCGGGCTCGGGGGGGAAGCGCTGGGTCGTGAGCAGAACCGGCGAGTCGGGACGGTACGGGCCAAAGACGCGCCAGGGTCCCAGGGAGATCGGGATCTCCGGCCTCGCCTCCACCGTGAACGGCTGCTGCAGCAGATTCCGCCGGCGGGTCTCCAGGTCGGCCGCGGCCGCTGCGAGAGCCGCGGCGGCCGCCGGCGAGCGGTTCTGGTCGCAGCCCAGGGGGCCGCAGGTGCGCCAGGCCATGCGGTCCAGCTGCCAGAAGGCCTGGCTCAGTGCCATCACCGCCCTGGCCCGGGCGGTCAGGCCGCCGCCCCGGAGCGGCACGCCGCTGTCGAGCTCCTCCGCACTGAAGTTGCCGGTGCGCACCCCGTCCACATAGACCGAGTAGCGCCCCGGCTTGAGGGGCGCGGCGCTCCGCCAGGGGAGGACCGGTTCCGGCGTGCCGTCCTCCAGCAGCGTCGCCCCGGCGGGCACTCCAGCGGGCACGGTACTTCCGGACGGCCCGGAAGGCTTCGCACCACCGGCGCTCCGCACCGGTGCTCTCCCATCGCCGCAGTGCATCCTCTCCGCCCAGCCGGTGAGGCCCAGTTGCTGGGCCGCGGCGCGGGCCATGATGACGTGGCCCCGGGGACCCGGGTGGATGCCGTCCGGGCTGAGCCCGGGCCCCGCCGCGAGGGTCGGGTGGAAGAAGTCCACGAACGGCACGCCCTCCCGCTCGGCCACCGCCCGGCAGCGGTCGGTGAGGAGGGCCAGTGTCTCGTTGTAGCCCGCGAGCACCGGGTCGCACGCCTCGTCCACGGCCGGCGGCGAGCAGAGAACCGCCCCGGCCCCCAGGGTCCGGGCCCGCCGGGCCAGCGCGGTCAGGGCGGCCTCGTAGCCATCGGCGATTTCGGGGCAGGGCGGCAGATAGCGGCCGTCGTTCATGCCGAAGGCGATGAAGACGTGCGTGGGGGCAAGCGGGGCCGCGTCGCGGTCGAAGCGGGCCAGCCCGTCCTCGGCACGGTTGGCGGCCCAGCCGCGATTGCGGATGGTCAGCGTGGGCTCCTGCCAGAGGAGCAGGTTTTCCAGGTAGAGGGTCCAGCCGTGCTGCTCGGTGATGCTGTCGCCGTAGAAGAGCACGCGGTCCCCGGGCCTCAGTTTCACGGGCGGATCACGCCTTTCCTGCATTCAGTTCTTGGCTTCCGGGCCTGCCCTCATTCTTTCCCCGCCTGCATGGCTGCGCGCACCTGCGGTCGGACCAGGCCCCGCCAGAGCAGGGCAAGCAGGCAGTACGCCCCGATGGAGAGCCAGAGCAGGGGGAAGAGACCGCTGCGGTCCGAGATGGCGCCGCCCAGCACCGGTGCGAAGAATCCCCCCAGCCCGTTTACGGCCGAGAAGGCCGCCAGGTAGATGGGCCGGTCGGTGCGCGGGGCGATGCCCAGGTTGACGTTGAACACAACCAGGCCCTGCAGGGCGCCAATCAGCCCTTGCAGGACGAAGACGAGGTAGAGGAGCAGCGTGGAGTGCGGCCCGATGGCGAACCAGCAGGCCGTGGGGATGATGCTCAGCCACGGCAGCACCCCGAGCACGGCCTCCTCGCCGAAGCGGTCCACCACGCGACCGAGGACCAGGTAGGCCAGGATGCCCGTCGCGGTGCCCACGGCCGAGACCTGCGTCACGAAGCCGTAGCTCAGGTTCAGCACCTTGAGCATCTGGACGGCGTAGAACGGGCTCACCATCGACCCGGCCATGCTGAGGCCCGTGGTGAAGAGCACCGCCACGAGGAATGGGCGTGACCGGAACGGGAGGGCCAGGTGGCGGAGCGCCCCTTCGGGCTTCCGCCGGACGTAGGCGGGCTCCGGCTGCACCAGGAAGGTCGCGACGTCCAGCAGGCCGATCAGCAGGGCCATCAGGTAGAGGGTCCGGAAGCCTTCCGAGCCGGGGTGCGCATCGAGGTAGTGGCCGGCCCAGAGCACGGTCCCGACGGTGGCCACCTGGGTCACCGCGTTGCGCAGGCCGAAGTAGCGGCCCCGCAGCTCGGGGGCGACGGTGTCGGCCATGATCGACTGCCACGCCGGCCCCGAAAGCGAGATCCCGAGGTTGGCCACGAAGTAGACGGCGAGGTAGGTCCATACCCGCACGCCGGCAGGCAGGAGCAGGGGAATGAGTCCGGCCAGCGGCCAGAGCGTGCGGTGGAGGAAGGCCATGGCCAGCATGAAGGGCTTGCGCCGGGGAAGCAGCGCCAGCACGTAGGCCGCGAAAAGGGTGGAGAGGCTGCTGAGCGGCCCCAGGGCGGAGAGCAGTCCAATCTGGTTGTTGGAAGCGCCCAGGTGAAGCAGGAAGGCCGTGAGCAGATTCCCGCTGATGGCGCCGGAGAAGACGGCGAACAGGCCGCCCTCGACGAGGGCGGCGCCCATGGCGAGACGGGTCTGCGCCGGGGTGAGGCCGGACGGAGACGATGACGGGGGAGCCTGCGATTCGACGGTCCGGGTCAGTGGCTTGCTGCGGCTTACCTGGGGATCGCCAGGTGGGGTCCGTGCCTCGGTGTGGGGGCTCGGGGACCCACCAGGGCCGGTCTCTGACGGCGCTTCAGGGTGTGGCAAGGCGGAAAGCCTCCTGGCGTGTTGCGATATGACCTTCTTCCACCGTCGTCGGTCATTTCCTCCTGCCTTAGTTGCTGTAGTGGAGAATTCCTTCGTACGGAGGCACTTCGGATCGGGGTCTTCCTGGAGGTTTCCGCGAATGGCCGGGACAGCTCACGCCTGCCTGCCTTTCGGAGCGACCGAAGCAAGGCCTGAGACTGTGCGCGCAGATCGTTGAGGGATGAAGTGACAGAAATTCGCACGGGGTCCGGGCGGAAGGGTACGAAAATCTAACAGAACTGGCTGTCGGGTGGGCTGGTGGGCAGGACGGGGGTCGGGCAACCCGATGGTTAAGGGATGAAGTGATAGAAACTCGCACGGGGTCGGGGAGGAGGGGTACGAAAATCTAACAGAACGGGCCGCCGGGTGGGCTGGTGGGCATTACGGGGGTCGGGTGGCCCGATGGTTGAGGGATGAAGTGACACAAATTCGTACAGGGTTGGGGGGGAGGGGTACGAAAATCTAACAGAACGGGCCGCCGGGTGGGCTGGTGGGCAGGGCGGGGGCCCGGGCACAGGTGGCAGACCGTCGGGAGCTGCTGGGCACGGGCCCGGGGCAGATCCCGAGGCGGTGAGGGGAGGGACGATGCGAGACCAGAGCCCGGAAACGCCAGAGGGGCCGTCCCGGAGTCACATGCGGCGACTCTGGGACAGCCCCGAAAACCCCGTTCAGTGCCGGGTCATGGCGTCCAGCATCTGCATCTTCAGCTTCCACAGCGGCTCCGACAGGTCCACCTTGTAGGCCGCCGGGTTCGTGAGCCGCTGGATCTCCTCGTAGAAGCGCTGCCGCTGTGTGGCCACGCGCTCCCGGGCCTCGGCGGTCACCTCGGCGGGGGACCGCCGGGGAATCGCCCGCCGGCCGTCGCGGACATACGTGATCAGCAGGTTCTCCACTTCGAAGTTGCGCAGGCACGTGCGCTTCCACGTGTGGACGGGGTCGAAGATGAGGAAGGGCTGATCGGGCTTGGGCAGCGGCTCATCGGGCAGCATCAGCAGGTCGGCGAGGTAGTAGCCCGTCTCCCGGCAGCGGAACCGGATCAGCTGCTTCGGCCCGCCGGGGTGCGTGACCTTTTCGGGGTTCTCCGAGACCTTGATGCGGGGCGACCAGGCCCCGTTCTCTTCCACCGCCGACATCTTGTAGACGCCGCCCAGGGAGGGCTGGTCGGCGGCTACCACCATGTTGGTGCCCACCCCCCACATGTCGATGGGGGCCTTCTGCAGCTTCAGGTCGCGGATGACATACTCGTCCAGGTCGCCCGAGGCGATGATCTGGGCGTCCTTGAAGCCCTCGTCGTCCAGGATCTTCCGGCACTTCTTCGACAGGTAGGCCAGGTCGCCCGAGTCGATGCGGATGGCGCCGATGCGGATGCCCATCTCCCGCGCCACGGCGATGGCGTTGGGCAGGCCCGAGCGGAGCGAGTCGTAGGTGTCCACCAGGAAGGTGGGGTTGCGGCCGAGCTTGATCTGGGACTGAGCCCAGAGGCGGAACGCCTCCTTCTCGTCACCCCCCAGCATCACCAGCGCGTGGGCGTGCGTGCCCTTGGCGGGGATGCCGAAAAGGCGGCCGGCCTCGAGGTTCGAGGTCCCGGCCACGCCGGCGATGTAGGCGGCCCGGCTGTGGTAGATGGAGGCGTCGCCCCCCTGCGCACGGCGCAGCCCCATCTCGAGGATGGGGTCGCCCTCGGCCGCCTCCACCACCCGGTAGGCCTTGGTGGCCACCAGCGTCTGCGGGTTGACGATGTTGAGGACGCGGGCCTCCACGTACGTGAGCTCCTCGATGGGGCCCACCAGCGTGATGATGGGCTCGCCGGGGAAGACGAACGTCCCCTCCGCCACGGCGTACATGTCACCGGTGAAGCGCAGGCCACGCAGGTGTTCGACGAACTCGGGCTCGAAGCCCAGCGAGGCGATGTACTGGAGGTCATCCTCGGTCAGTTTCAGGTTAAGCAGATAGTCGGCCACCTGGTTGATGCCGACGGCGAGCGCCAGTCGGCCCTGAAAGGGGGCCTTGCGGAAGAAGACCTCCTTGACCACCCTGCGGCGGTGCTGCCCGGCCAGCCAGTAGGCGCGCATCATCTCGAGCGCGTACTCATCGGCCAGGAGCCCTTCAGAAGGCGTGGGCGATTGCATGACTCCACCTGCTTTCGGTAAGTGGGCTGTCGGCTGGTGTCGGCAGCCAGTAAGAATGTTTTCAACGAAGAGGATAGCGCAGATGGTCCGCCGCGTCAAAGGCTCGTCACTGCTCGCGGTAGTGGCGCTTCACCATGTGGATGAAGGCCCGCACCGGCTCCGGCAGGGTCCCCTCAGCGCGCACGAAGGCCTGGATGGTCCGGACCGACCCCGGCCAGTCAGCAATGGGACGGGCGGCCAGCCGGCCGGCGCGCACCTCCTCCCGGACCGCGCTGGCGGGCAGGATGGTGACGCCCATCTGCAGCATCACCGCGGTCTTGATGGTCTCCACGGTCGGGTGCTCCACCAGGCGGCAGGAGACCCCGTGCTCGGCCAGGGCGCGCTCGACCTCGTGCCGCATGCCCGCCCTGGGCTCCAGCACCAGCAGGGTCCGGTCCCGCAGGTCCGCCAGCCGCTCCAGGGGCTCCGACTCGGGGTGGCTCACCAGCAGCAGCGGATCGGAGAAGAGTCTGATCGCCTTGGTCCCGGGCACGGAGACGTTGGTGGCGATGAAGGCCACGTCGGCCTTGTACTCAATCACCTGCTCCAGCGCGTCCCGGTGGTGGCCGGGCAGCAGCTCGACGGGGATGGAGGGGTAGGCCTCCCGGAAGGCGGCGATGACGGGGGGAAGGGTGTAGAGGGTGATCATGGTTCCGGCGGCGATGCGCAGGCGGGCGGGACCCCGGCCGGACGCCTCGGCGGCGGCGTGGCGGCAGGCAGCCACGGCCGCCAGGGCGGCCCGGGCGTGGGGCAGCACGGCCTGGCCGGCCGGCGTCAGCTCCACCCCCCTGGGGGTGCGGGTGAGGAGCACCGCGCCGAGCTGGGCCTCCAGAGCCCTGATCTGACGTGTGATGGCAGGCTGAGACAGGTGCAGCGCCTCGGCGGCCTTGCTCAGGCTGCCGGTTTCGGCGGCGGCGCAGAAGGCTTCGAGCAGGTGCAGCAAGGGAATTCCCTCCCACCGTTGGTGCCCTTCTAGTCTTCTGCATACCCCTTACCTGTCCCTACCCGCGTGGCTTGCGGGATGCAGGCCCGGGGGCGGTGTTGGAAGGCGCCTCGCGTCGCCCCGGCGCGGCAGGCGCCTGCAGAGGAGCCTGCAGGCGCCGTTGCCGAGGGCGTGACTCTGGGAGTGGGACAGATCGCAGACAGCTTCGAGGTGCAGCGCTCGGACCCGGAGGCGGTCTGCGGGCGTCAGGGCTGTGCCGCCGCGGGGGCGTCCAGGAGCGCCTGCAGCTGCTGCAGCTGCGTCGGGCTGAACGGCTGACTGAGCAGTTCCGCCCGGGCCCGCTGGCGGGCGGTCGGGTCCGCCTGCTGCAGGGCCAGTTCGTAGAGCACCCGCTGGCGGATCGTCAGGTTGCCCACCGGGGAGAAGACGTTGTCCAGCCCCAGCTGCACGGGCTCGTCGAGGGGAGCGTTCGCATTCCACCAATCGACGGTGCGCTGGGCCAGGCCGAGGTCGGGGAAGGTGAACGGCCGGTCGGTCCACGCCTCCCCCCAGGCCAGGGTGCGGTAGATGGAAAGCGCCCGGGCCGTCTGCCCGTTCAGCTGGTGCCAGCGGGCACGCAGGAACCGGACCTCGGGGTCACGGGGCGTCTCCTTCTCCAGCCCGGCGAGCAGGCGGTCCATCCGGGCCAGGTCGACGGCTGCGGGCGGCATGCGGCTGCCGGCCAGGTTGTACCAGAGGATCGCCAGGTGGTCGGGCCGGCGTTCCTCGGCGGCCACCTCGTCCACGGTTGCCGTGCCGCCCCACTCGGAGGCCTGCCGGACGACGATGTTGGGCACCGTGGCGAGGAAGAGGTCCAGGTCGGGCTTGTGGGCGGCGCCGATCAGGACGGCCACCCGCTGGCCTTCGTAGTCCGCGGCCATGTTCACAATCTCCCGTGCGATCATCAGGTTGCGGTAGAGCATGTAGCGCCGCCCCGCTTCGTTGTAGGGATTGGGATCGGCGTCGCCGTTGGCGTAGGTCTGGTTGACCGCGGCGTGCCACTCGGGCAGGTCGGCGAAGAGGAGGGGCGGCACCTCCCAGGACGCGAGGAGATCCGCATACGACATCGACCCGGCGTCCGTCTCCACCCACGGCCAGGCGAGCGCACTCACCTGCTCAGCGGTGTCGGGCACCCAGTCCACCGGCCGGACCTCCCGGCCCTTTTCGCGGGCCCAGGGCACGGCTACCCCGTAAGACTCGTAGCTGATCTCGTAGTACACGTCGTGCTCAAACCACTGCGGCGGCGTCTCCACGCCCACGGCGGCGGGGTTGATGCGGTTCAGCAGCGCCCGCAGCCTGGCCGGGCTGTGGTCCGCGAACTCCAACTGGGCCGAGTGCATGGTTCCGATGATCACCACTTCGGTCGGCTTCGTGGGGTACCGGGGCGATTGGAGAGTGTCCGACGCTGCGATGGCCGGCGACGCAGCCAGGCCGGCCAGGGCCGCGCAGGTGACCAGCACCGCGGCGGCGTGCTTAAGCCTATGCCAGAACATCTGGGGGCCTCCTTCCACGGGGTTCTGCCCCCAGTGTAGCGGCCGCGGTGAGGGACTTCCTGCGAATTACGTGACGGATGCGAACTTCTTCCTTACAGTTTTGCAAGATGCACTTGCAACGTTTCGCCGTGTGTCCGGATGAGGGCAAGGCAATCGCCGGGCCCGAAGGCCGTTGCTCCCTGGCGCCACGGGTGGATGCGACGGGTCCCTCCGCAACCCCGCCGTCCCCTTCTCAGGCTGTCCCACAGGGCGTATACATGCCCCCGGAGGGGGGCGCGATGGGAGTCGTCACACTGGTCTCGCTCACGGCCGCGCTGGTCCACATGGCCGGGGGATGGGTGGCGTTGCGGCTGGCCGACGTGCGCGGCGAGGTGGAGCAGGTTGCGGCCCTGGGTGCGGGCTTCCTGGTGGGCACCGCCCTGCTGTCTCTGGTGCCGGGGGCGGTGAGCGCCCCCGGAGGGGCGGGGGCCCTGGGCGCGGGGTTCGGCCTGTTCTTGCTGCTGCGGGCGCTGGTGGGTGGCCGGCAGGGCGGGGAGGAGGGGACGGGTTCCGCCTGGACCGCGCTGGCCAGCATGGGCCTGCACAGCCTGCTGGAAGGGGTGGCGCTGGGGCTGGCGCTGCGGCATGCGGGCCCGGCCGCGCGGCTGGTGGTGATCGGGCTCATGCTGCACAAGATCCCCGAGGGCATCAGCGGCGCCGCGCTCTTCCGCACGGCCACCGGCTCGACCCGGGTTGCCCTGTTCAACCTGGCGACCGCCGCCACGGCCACCGTGGCCGGCGCCTGGCTGGGATACCTGGGCGGCGGGGGCGCCCTCACCGCGGGCGGACTGGGCATCACCGCCGGCGGCATCCTCTACGTGGGGGCGTCCGAGTTGCTGCCGCGGGCCCTGCGGCGGGAGGAGCTGCCCTGGCTGTCACTGCTGGGGATGATGCTGGTCTACGTGCTCCTGCGGGCTGGCGGGCACACGCACTGAGTGCCCGCCCCGGCCGCGCGTTACGTGGCCCCACACGGACCGGCACGGGACCGGGCGCCCGGCCCGATCCCCGGCGGGGCCCTGTGTGTCTGCATTCCCCGGCCAGCCTCTGTCGCGCCGGTGCGCCGCCGGCCATGGCCCGGCCCGTGTGGCGACCAGCCTCCGGAGGCGCCGTTGTGGCCGGGTAAATGAGGGCCTCACCGGCAGCCGGGCCAGTCTGTGCCTCCCCCGCGCTCCCGCGGACGGCCTGGCCTTGCTGCAGGCGCAAGACGCGTAAATCTGCAGGTGACTTAAAACGCGTCTCACCCATGCCACACATCCAAACTTTCGGAATAACGCTCAAGCACTATGGTCGTGATAGCCTTCACAATCTGCGCATGTAGACTGCCTAGCATGGAATACCTAGTTCTATATAACTGCCAATCATCCTGATACGCCGCCACATGGCTATGAACAAAGGGCGGGTCCACACCAGGGCCCGCCTATCTGTCTCTACACAGGCCGCGCCCGTCCCGGCGGCCACGAGACCGCGGGAGATAGGCAGAAGTGAGCATCACAGCGGGAAGATACCGCCTGATGGCCCCAGCCAAAAGGACCTATCCAACGGTCGTTCGCCCCGGCTTGTGAAGGGGGTAACATCCACCGTCGGGATTGTGATCGCGCTAACAATTAGACCCAGGAGCCAAGCGTACCATCACAAAACCTCCACCCTGACCTATTTTCCGTCCGCCTAGACCAAAGGTAAGCTGAGAGTAAACCGTTCGTCCAGAGGAACAGCGCACCCATAGCACTTTGGATCGAAACGGTCTTCTCTGACCACATGGGGGTGGAAGTCTTGACACTGACCCGGCGCGAACTGCTGAAGACATCGCTGGCGGCGGGCGGAGCCCTCTCCCTCCTGGGGCTGGCGGATGAGGCGGAGGCCGGGACCCGCGGCGAGCTCAAGCTGGAGGGGGCCAGGGACTACCGGACCATCTGTCCGTACTGCTCGGTGGGCTGCGGCATCCAGCTGTGGGTGAAGGACGGCGAGGTCGTGCACGTGAACGGCGACCCCGACCACCCGATCAACGAGGGCACCCTCTGTCCCAAGGGCGCGTCCATCCTGAACCTGCGGCTGGTGGCCGGCAAGGACAACCGCTACGTGCCCAATCCCCGTCGGCTGACCAAGGTCCTCTACCGGGCCCCCGGGGCCAGCAACTGGGAGGAGAAGGACTGGGACTGGGCCATCGACCGGATCGCCCGGAAGGTGAAGGAGGTGCGCGACGCCACCTTCGAGACGGTGGACGAAAACGGCGTCACCGTCAACCGCACCTTCGCCCTGGCCCACATCGGCTCGGCGGCCCTCGACAACGAGGAGAACTACGTCATCGGCAAGCTGATGCGCGCCTTAGGCGTGGTGCGGCTCGAGCACCACGCCCGCCTCTGACACAGCTCCACGGTGGCCGGTCTGGCCCCCTCGTTTGGCCGTGGAGCGATGACGAACCACTGGAACGACTACCAGAACACCGACGTGTTCATGGTGCTGGGCACCAACCCGGCCGAGAACCACCCGATCTCCATGCGCTGGATCGACCGGGCCCGGGAGACCCGGGGCGCCAAGCTGATCGTGGTGGACCCGAAGTTCAACCGCACGGCGGCGAAGGCCGATCTCTACGTGCCGATCCGTCCGGGCACCGACATCGCCTTCCTCGGCGGCCTGATGAACTACGCCATGACCCACGGCCGGTACTTCCACGACTACGTGGTGAAGTACACCAACGCCAGCTACCTCATCCACCCGGACTTCCAGTTTGAGGACGGCCTCTTCTCCGGGGCCCAGGTGGGCGAGGACGGCCAGGTGACCTACGACACCACGACCTGGCAGTACCAGCTCGACACGGAGGGCAACATCCTCAAGGACCCGACGCTCACGCATCCGCAGTGCGTCTTCCAGCTCATGAAGAAGCACTACAGCCGCTACACGCCCGAGATGGTCGCCGAGACCTGCGGCATGACGGTGGAGGAGTTCCTGGAGGTGGCCGAGCTCTTCACCTCCACCGGCCGGCCGGATAAGGCGGGCAACATCATGTACGCGATGGGCATCACCCAGTCGTCCCACGGCTCCCAGAACGTGCGGGCGGTGGCGATGCTGCAGCTGCTCCTCGGCAACATCGGCATCCCCGGCGGCGGCGTGAACGCCCACCGCGGCGAGTCCAACGTGCAGGGTTCCACCGACCTGGCGATGCTCTGGAACAACCTGCCCGGCTACATGCCGATGCCGGCGGCGAAGACCCACCCGACGCTCGAGGCCTACCAGGCGACGACGCCCAAGTCGGGCTTCTGGTCCAACCGGCGCAAGTTCATGATCTCGCTGCTGAAGGCCTGGTGGGGCGAGAACGCCACGCCGGAGAACGAGTTCGCCTACCATTACCTGCCGAAGCTGGACAGCCGCGACCACACCCACATGTCCATCTTCGAGGCGATGGGACGGGGCGAGCTCAAGGGCCTCTTCGCCTGGGGCCAGAACTTCGCCGTGGGCGGCCCCAACGTCTCGAAGGAGCGGGCGGCGCTGGCCAATCTCGACTGGCTGGTGGTGGTCGACCTCTTTGAGACCGAGACGGCGGCCTTCTGGAAGGGGCCGGGCATGAATCCGGCCGAGATTCAGACCGAGGTCTTCCTGCTGCCGGCCGCCGCTTCCTACGAGAAATGCGGTACCGTCACCAACTCCGGCCGCTGGATCCAGTGGCGCGACAAGGCCGTCGAGCCCATGGGTGACGCACACGACGACCTGTGGATCGCCGACCGGCTCTACAAGAAGCTACGGGAGCTGTACGCCACCGAGGGCGGGGTCTTCCCCGACCCGATCCTGAAGCTTCACTGGGACTATGACGACGGCAGCGGGCACCCGTCCTCCGAGAAGGTGGCCTTCGAGATCAACGGCTACACCTGGGCCGACCGGAAGGGCCTCACCAGCTTCGGAAGCCTCCAGGAAGACGGCTCCACCGCCTGCGGCTGCTGGATCTACACCGGCTACTTCGACAACTTCGAGACGCCGAAGTGCAAGAGCCGGGTGAAGGACGAGCCGGGCACCACCCTGGGCACCCACCTGGGCTGGGCCTGGGCCTGGCCGGCCAACCGGCGCATCCTCTACAACCGCTGCTCGGCGGACGAACAGGGGCGGCCGTGGGATCCGGAGCGGGCCCTGCTCTGGTGGGACGGCGAGAAGTTCACCGGCCAGGACGTGCCCGACTTCGCCGCCGCCAACCCGCCCGAAGTCTCGGCGCAGAACCCCTTCATCATGATGCAGGAGGGGGTCGCCGCACTCTGGTCCCCGTCCGGCATGAAGGACGGACCGATCCCCGAGCACTACGAGCCGGTGGAGTCGCCGGTGGCCAACCGGCTGAACCGGCGGCAGTTCAACCCCGCCATCACCATCTCCGGCAAGGGCGAGTTCGGCCGGCTCACCGAGGCCGAGGACCCCGACTTCCCGTACATCTGCACCACCTACCGGGTGACCGAGCACTGGCAGTCCGGCGCCATGACCCGGTCCCTCCCCTGGCTGGGCGAGCTGATGCCCGACATGTTCGTCGAGATCTCGCCGAGCCTGGCCGCCAGGCTGGGCGTGCAGCCCGGGGACCGGGTGGAGGTGACCACCGTCCGCGGCTCGCTGGTGGCCCCGGCCATGGTCACGCCCCGCATGCGGCCCGTGCGGGTCCACGGCCGGGAGATCGAAATCGTGGGCATGCCCTGGCACTGGGGCTACATGGGCAAGTTCACCGGCGCCTCCGCCAACGTGCTCACGCCGCACGTGGGGGATGCCAACACCAACATCCCCGAGTACAAGGCGTTCCTCTGCAACGTGAAGAAGGCCGGCGGCTCCGGCCCGGTAAGGGGGTAGGCTCATGGCTTACGGAATGCTCATCGACCTCTCCAAGTGCATGGGCTGCCGGGGCTGCCAGGTGGCCTGCAAGCAGTGGAACGACCTGCCCGGAGAGGAGACCAGCCTGGGAACGGACTACACCAACCCGCAGAAGCGGTCTGCCTACACCTGGACGACCATCGAGTTCATCACGGCCGAGGTGAACGGCAAGACCGTCTCCACCTTCACCAAGACCGGCTGCCTGCACTGCCTGGAGCCGGCCTGCGAGTCGGTCTGCATCGCCGGTGCCATCAAGAAGAATCCGAACGGCGCCGTCACCATCGACCACGACAAGTGCATCGGCTGCCGCTACTGCCAGATCGGCTGCCCCTTCGGGGTGCCCAAGTACGAGTACGACCAGGTCGTGCCCCGCATGCGCAAGTGCGACTTCTGCTTCGACCGCATCGAGGCGGGCCTGGAACCGGCCTGCGCGGCCACCTGCCCGGCCGACGCCATCATCTTCGGCGAGCGGGACGACCTGCTGAAGCTGGCCCGGGAGCGCATCGCCAGGGGCGGCGGCAGGTACGTCGACCACATCTACGGGGAGCACGAGGCGGGCGGCACCTCGGTGCTCTACATCTCGTCCGTGCCGCTGGACCTCACCGCCCTCAACACCGACGTGACCACCGACCCGGTGCCCAGCTTCACCTGGAAGGCCATGCGGCAGCTGCCGGCCCTGGTGAGCGGCGTGGCCGTGCTCTCGCTGGGGCTCATGGCCTACTCGAAGCGGCGGGCGCTGATTGAGGCCGAGCAGAGGGGAGGCGTGGCGCAGTGAGCACGACCAGCATGACGAGCACCTGCAAGCCCACGCGGCTCCTGCAGCTGGAGTGGTGGCGCTGGCGCATGACGCCGGGCAAGGCGCTCCTGCTCCTCCTGTTCGGTGCGGCCGCTGTTGTCGCCCTGGTGCGCCTCTTCGTGGGCCTCGGGGCCGTGACCGGCCTCAACGACTCGATGCCCTGGGGCCTCTGGAAGATCTACGACGTGGTGGTCGTGGTGCCGCTGGGGGCGACGGGGTTCGTGATGGCCTTCGTGCGCTACTTCACCCCGGGCGGCGAGCGGTACGAGTACATCAACCGCCGGGCGGTGATCTGGGCCGCGATCATGTACCTCTCGATGGGCGTGCGCCTGGCCTTCGACATCGGCATCCCCTGGCGCATCATCAACCCCATCGTCTTCGGCGGCAACCTGCACTCGCCGCTGTTTGAGATCGCCTGGTGCGTCTTCCTCTACCTGATCGTGCTCTTCTTCGAGAACATCAGCCGGGTGGCGGAGGAGCAGAAGCGGCCGTGGGTGAAGCGGGCCGACCACGCGCTGCACAAGATCCTGCCGGGCTTCGTGCTGGTGGGCGTGCTGCTCTCCACGATGCACCACTCCTCGCTGGGCACGCTGTTCATGATCACCGGCCGCCGCATGGACCCGCTCTGGTACCATCCGTGGCTGAACTACGTCTACCTGCTGAGCTCGATCGCCACCGGCCTCGGCATGATGATGGTGATCGAGGGCTTCACCAGCGCCTACTACAAGATCAAGTTCGAGCGTGACGCGCTGGCGCGGCTGGCCCCCTGGTGCGCCGGCTTCCTCTCGGCCGTGCTGCTCTGGCGGGTGGGCTGGCTGGCGGCGGATGGCCAGCTGGGGCTGCTCTTCGCCCCCCGGGTGGAGACCCTGCTCTGGTGGGCGGAGATCCTGGTCGGCTTCGTGGCGCCGATCGTCATCCTCTCCTCCCGGGCCCGGTATACCAGGGCGGGCCTGGTGGCCGGCGGCCTGCTCACCGTGCTGGGCATGATCGCCCTGCGCCTCAACGTGGGCTTCACGGCGCTGATGGGCGCCCTGGGTTCGCAGTACACGCCCAGCGTGGCGGAGATCCTGTTCTCCGTGGGCGCCACCGCCGGCACGGTGGTGATCTACACCTGGTTCGTGGAGACCCTGCCCTCCATCCTCGGCCCGCGGGTGCGGGAGACCGAGGAGGAGGCCGAAGCCGTGGGGGACTGAGGGCGGCGGCTGTGGCAGAGGGCGCGGCACGGGCCGTACCGGCCCCGGCCCCGCCCACCGGATTTC